>CAYPQR010000054.1:0-5448 GCA_964412865.1 uncultured Intrasporangiaceae bacterium | reverse complement strand
GTGGGGTGATCAGGACCACGGTCGTCGCTTCGGGGTCTCGTCGGGTGCGGCGGCAAGTTCTTCGAGTGTCCGGCGGACGCCCTTGGTCTGCAGCGACCGCAGCGACTGGCCGTAGGGCTCGAGGAATTCGGGCGTCTCGATCAGCCCGCCGAACAGCATCGGGTTGCGCAGCAGCGCCAGCGGGTCCTTGTCGTGGCGCGCCGCGGTCGCCATCAGCGGCTCGCTCAGCGGGTCGAGCACCTCGATCGGCTCCCCCCGGTCGTCGACGCCCTCGGCATATCGTGCCCACGCCGCCAGCACCACGGACGACCGGCGCACCGGCACCCGGGCGCGCACATCGTCCTCGATGAGCGGGGTGAGCCACAGCGGGATGAGTTCCGAGCCGTCCCGGCACAGCTCCGCCAGCGGCTGCGGCGTCCGTGGGTTTGCGAGCCGCCCGATCAGGCTGCGGCAGTAGGCGTGCAGGTCCATACCGGGCACCGGCGGCAGCGTCGGGAGGATCTCGGTGTCGATGTAGCGCAGCAGGAAGTCGACGAACAGGTGGTCGTCGCAGACCTCGTGGGCCCAGCGGTAACCGGCGACGCGACCCAGGTATGCCAGTGCCTGCCGGCTCGCGCCGACCAGGCGCAGCTTCATCAGGCCGAAGGGCACCACATTGTCGGTCAGCTGCACCAGCGCCCGCTCGTATGGCGGCCGGCCGGTGGGGAAGTCGTCCTCGAGGGCCCATTGGGAGAAGGCTTCGGTGGCCACCGGGCAGGCGTCCGCGATGCCGAGTTCGGTCGACAGATGACGGATGCCGTCTGCAGACGCGGGGGCCGCGATCCGGTCGAGCGTCGAGCCGGGGCAGTGCACTTCGGCTTCGACCCATTCGCCGAGGTCGTCGTCCCACAGGGTCGCGAGGGCTGTGAGCATCCGCCTCGTGATGTCTCCGTTGCCGGGCAGATCGTCACACGACATCACCGTGAACGCGGGCACTGCGGCCTCCCGGCGGCGGCGCAGGGCCTCGACGATGAATCCGAAGACCCCGTGCGGCGTCCCGCCGGGCTCCAGGTCGTCGCGCACGGCCGAGTTGGCGCGATCGAACATGCCGGTGTCGGGGTCGATCGGGTATCCGCGCTGACCGACGGTCAGCGACACGATCCGGGTGGCCGGGTCGCAGAGCCGGTCGAGCACCGCATCCGGGTGCTCCGGCGCATACAGCACCTGCTGGATCGACCCTATGACGCGGGCCCGCGGTGGGCCGTCGTGCCGACGTATGAGCAGCGTGTAGAGGCCGTCCTGGTCGTTCAGGGCACGGGTGGTGGCGCGGGCCGAGGGAGCGGTCTCGACGCCGACGATGCCGAAGTCGTGGGCGAGGCCGCGTTCCATCAGGGTGTCGAGGTAGGCCGCCTGGTGGGCGCGGTGGAACGCGCCGGCCCCGAAGTGGACGATGCCGGGCGTGATGGCCGAGCGGTCATACGTGGGGTGCTCGATCGCCAGTGCGCTCAATGTGTCTTGGGAGAGGCGGGTCGTCTGCGGGCTCACCGGGAATGCGGGCGCCGTGGCGCGCGTCGTCGACGGGTCCACTCAGCGGCTCCGGGTGCGATGCGGGTCGGGTGCCTGCGGTTGCGGCTTCGCTGCCTTCTTTCCCGGTTTGCTGCGGATCAGGCCGGTGGCCGCCATCGCCATGTAGAGCAGCAGCGCGACCTCGTTGAAGATGCCGCCCCACTGCCAGGCGGCGTTGTTGCCGACCCAGTCGCCGCCGATGATCCGCAGCAACAGTGACGCGTGCAGCAGCACCAGCGGCACATAGAACGACGGATGGTAGGGCAGCGGTCGCCCGAGCACGGCCGGGATGATCACGGGTGCGTGCGCGAAGATCATCGAGATCACGAACCCGAGGAACACGGCGTGCAGCATGGCGTCGTAGGCGTCCTGGTGCGACGTCGCCTCGGTCATGTGCCCGAAGATCAGCCACAGCACGCCGCCGGTGGCGAGCCATGCATACCCGGCGAGGAGTGCGGCCGCCATGAACCGCGTCACGCCGTGGAGGCGGATGGTGCGGCGCGCGATGTCGTAGCGCGCCAGCCACAGCGCGAGGGCGATCAGGCCGACACCGGCGATGCGCACGCCGGTGTCCTCGGTGAAGCAGGAGACGATGAGCCCGGCGCCGAAGATGCCCGCGCACGCGACGAACGAACGCTTGGCCGGCGTGGTCGCGCCGCCGAGCCGAGACAGTTCCAGGCGCTCCCCGGTGATGGTCAGCACGAGGAAGCCGACCAGCCAGGGGACGAAGCGGTAGACGTCCCAGCCGGCCAGCCACAGGAACCCCGCGACGACCCAGCAGACGGCGCCGCTGGCGAGCACGACGTTGTGCAGGGAGGCCTGGATGCGGTGCACGGCGACGAAGACGCCGATCAGCACCAGCCCGCCGACGGTCACCAGCATCGCCGGGATGCCGTCGGGGGCGGAGACGAGCACGGCCAGTCCGCCGAGCCCGGCGGCCGTCGGCCCGATGTAGGCCCAGCGCGCCCCCAGTGCGACCGCTCGCTCGAGCGAGATCAGCGCACCGAGGAAGCCCAGGACCATCATCGGGCCGTGGCCCTCGTGCAGGCTGGTGCTGGCCTGCGGCACGGGCAGGCCGAGGTGCACCAGGCCCGACCACAAGGCGGCGAGCAGGATGACGACCGCGACGATCATCAGCGGCGCGACATACCCGGGACGCCGCCCGCGGGCGTTGCCGAGCCCGGCGGCCGGTGCGGTCACACCGGCCATCCGAGCTCTCTCTTGGCCCGTGTGCTCATGAACGACGGATCCCACGCGGGCTCCCAGATGATGTCGAGGTCGACCGTGCCGACGCCCGGCACGCCCCACAGCACCTGCTGGATGTTGTCCTCCATGTAGCCGCTGAGCGGGCATCCGGGCGTGGTCAGCGACATGGTGACCTTCGTGGTGCCCTCGCCGAACTCGATCCCGTAGATGAGACCGAGGTCGACGATGTTGACCCCGATCTCGGGGTCGATGACCTGCTGTAGCAGGGAGGCGACCGTCGGCCGGTCGACCTCACCGTTCAGCCAGTTCTGCGGGCTGCCCGACCCCGCATCGCCGGATGGGGCGGGCGGAGCTGCGGGCACCTCGAGTTGGGCGTCCTGCGGCTCGGTCGCGGCATCGGCCTGCGCGCTCTCGCCGCGGCCCCACAACGACCGCAGGGGCATGTCAGGCTCCTACGCGGCCGATGCGCACGCGCCAGGTCTCGGGGCCCTCTTCGAGGTACTCCCAGGTGAACTGGCCGTTGTGCTCGGCCTCGAACTGGTAGTACAGCGGCTTCGGGTCGTGGTCGTTGATGAGTTCGAACCCCTCGCCGGCGCCGAGACCGGTGTAGGTCTCGAAGATCAGCTGGTGGCGTCGCGCCGGGATCTCGGTGCGCACGTCCAGCTTGATGTCGTCTGCCATGTTCTTCTCCTTGTCGTTGACGTCGGCCTGCACGCTGTCCAGTCGCGCGAGGTAGTGCATGGTGCCGTTGATGCGCTCCGCACCCACGGGGTCGTCGTGACGCAGCAGCGACCAGGCGCGAGCGGCGATGCGGTTCGCGTCCTCCGGGTAGCCCACTTGGCCGAGTCGCCTCAGTGCCTTGACGAAGAGCGGCAGCAGGTCGGCGTCGCCGGTGCCTCCGTGTGCGGGAGAGCGCAGGGCGCCATCTGCCACGACCTTGTGTGCCGAGGCGTGCTCGGCGTTGTTGTCCACCACGGTTATTCACAATAATTTACACGAGTTGTTTACACAACGCGGGTCGTGAAATTTCGCCCGTCGGTCCGTCTGCGAGGCCGGAATGCGGTGTCCTGCCCGGCGGTCCGAAGGCGACGCGGCTCAGATGGCGCCGGTGAACTCGTAGTCGATCAGTTCGGGTCGGCGCACGCGGCGCTCATACTCCGTGACGCTTCCCGGCCACAACACCCTGTTGGCGCCGTCGCCGCCGAGGTACCAGCTGTCACAACCGCCCGCCTTCCACACCGTGGCGGAACTGCGGCGATCGATCTCGTCGGTGAAGCCCGGCACGACCGCCGGGTTGACGCCGACCACGCCCGCCCCGCGCCGGTCGCGCTCGTCGAGCAGCTGGCAGATCAGGTCGATCTGGGCCTCGATCATCAGCAACACCGACGTGTGGCCGAGGCCCGTGTTGGGCCCGAGCAGGAAGAACATATTGGGGTAGTGCGGCACCGTCACGCCGAGGTAGGACTCGATGCCGGCGTCCCAGTCGTCGCTCAGACAGTGGCCATCCGCGCCGTGCACATCGAGGTGCCGGTAGGAACCGGACGTGTCGAAGCCGGTCGCCATGACCAGCACGTCGAGCTCGTGGCGGGCTCCGTCGGCAGTGATCAGCCCGCCGCGCTCCGCCTGCACGATCTTCTCGGTCACGAGCGACACGTTGTCGCGCGCCAACGCCGGGAAGTAGGTGTTGGACATGGTGATGCGCTTGCAGCCCATCGTGTAGTCGGGGGTGAGCCTGGCGCGCAACTCGGGGTCCTTGACCGCACGGCGCATGTGGCGGTCGGCGACCTTCGAGGCGGCCTTGAGCAGCATCGGCGCCGTCGTGAACGCGCGCGTGCGCAGCTCGTGCGCCGCCATGATCTTGGCGCGCTGCGCCTTCAGCAGCATCGGATGCTTCTCGAATGCGTCGATCGTGCGCTCCGAGTATTCCGGATCGACCTTGGGCAGCACCCAGACGGGCGTGCGCTGGAACACGTCGAGATGTGCGGCATCCTCCGCGAGCGGCGGGATCACCTGGACTCCGCTGCAGCCGGTGCCGATCACCCCGACCCGCTTGCCGAAGACGGTCGTGGCCGGGTCCCATGCCGCGGTGTGCATCAGCTCGCCCCTGAAGCGCTCCAGCCCCGGGATGTCGGGTAGCACCGGGTCGTGCAGCGCTCCGACACCGAGCACGACCGTGCCGGCCGTGATCGTGCGCAGTGCGCCGTCGGAGCTGCCGACCGTGAGTCGCCAGACGCCCAGCCCCTCGTCATACTCCGTGCGGATCACGGCCGAGTCGAAGGCGATGTGCTCGCGCAGGCGGTATTTCTCGACGCAGTAGAGCAGGTAGTCCTGGATCTCGTCGGCGGGTGCGTAGGCGCGCGACCAATAGGGGTTCGGCTCGAACGAGAAGGAGTAGAGGTGGCTCGGCACGTCGCATGCGCAGCCCGGGTAGCGGTTGTCGCGCCAGGTGCCGCCGATCTCGTCGGCCTTCTCGAGCAGGACGAAGTCACGTCGGGCGCGGCGCAGGGCGATCCCCATGCCGATGCCCGCGAATCCGCTTCCGATGATGACGACCTCGTGATCGACCCGCCTGGCCATGCGGCGATGCTAACGTCCGATCCTCGCGGGATCTGGGACGTGCGCGGGCGGTTCGCGGTCTGCCTGCCGGCGTGGTGTGCGTTGGGGCGCGGGCGGGTAGCGCGCGTCGTATCTGCCGCG
>CAYPQR010000053.1:0-11331 GCA_964412865.1 uncultured Intrasporangiaceae bacterium | reverse complement strand
AGGTGTTCATCGACGCCTTCCTGAAGCGGGACTGACATGTCGGACAAAGTCACCCCGCTCGTGCCTCACGTCGATACTTCGCGAGGACCCCGACTAGCCTGTCCGCATGACCAGCTCCACCGACCAGGCCCAGCTGGACGATGGATCCCTGTCCCGCGCCGACCGGGTCGCCCGCCTCACCGCGCAATGGCAGCGTGAACTGCGCGACCTGGGTGGCAGCAACGCCCTGCTGTGGTTTCGCGACCTGCCCGACACCACCCTCGACCTGACGAGCGCCCACCCGAGCGGTCTGGCCAAGCTGCTGTCGAAGCGCACCGCGACACTGCCCGAACTCGTCCGCCGGCCGGAGGCGCTCAGCGAGGCCCTGCGCCGTGCCCGGCTGATCGGTGACACGGCGGACCGGCTGTATGCGGAGCGCGGCATCGACGGCGCCCACCTCGCCCTGGGTGTGGCCCGCTGGACGATCCCCGGGTCGTCCAGGGTGCCGGCGTCGCCGGTGCTGTTGCACGGCGCGCGCATCGACGTCGGACACCGCGGCGCCCAGGACGTCACGCTGCGACTCACCGGCGATCTGCGGGTCAACGACGCCCTCATGGCCTACCTGGAGAGTGAGCAGGGGCTGCAGGTCGACGCCGAACGGATGCGTGCGCTGGCCGGCAACCGGGCGGGTTCGGATCCCTCCGCCGCCTATCGCGAGCTGGAGCGGCTGTGCGCCGACGTGCCCGACTTCCGGATCGAGCCGCGGCTGATCGTCGGGCTGTTCGCCACCGTGAAGCTGCCCCTGCTGCGGGACCTGCAGGATCACGCGCAGGCGATGGCCGACCATCCGGTGATCGCGGCGCTCGCGGGTGACGAGGAGGCGATCGAGCAGCTGGCCGCGGTGCCACCGCCGACCGGCCCCATCGCCGCCGGGGACGAACGCCTCGCATGCGACGCCGACCACGAGCAGCAGGACGTGGTCGAGGGCGTGCGCGCCGGCGCCCACATGGTGGTCATCGGCGCGCCCGGCACCGGCAAGACCCAGACCGCGGCCAACCTCGTCGCGGCGCTCGCCGCCGACGGCCGCCGCACGCTGTTCGTCAGCCACAAGCGCGCCGCCATCGACGCCGTCCGCGGCCGCCTCGCCGAGGCGGGGCTGCCGGATCTGCTGCTCGACGTGCACAGCGAGGATGCGCGACCCGGCCGGGTGGCGCCATACCTCGCGGCACTGCTGGATCGTCGGCTCGGCGCCGAGATGCGCGCGGCGCCGGCGTCTGCGGAGCTGGACGGGGTCCGCGGGCGGTTGCAGGCCCACCTGGAGACGATGCATCTGGTGCGTGACCCCTGGGGGGTGACCGTCGACGAGGCGCAGTCGCGGATCACCGCGCTGGAGGAGCGCAAGCCGGCGCCGCGGTCCCGCGTCCGGCTGGGCCACGGCGACCTGGCCGGCATCTCCGCGGCCCGCCGCGACGAACTGCGCGAGTCGGTGCGGCAACTGGCGCAGATGGACGCCTGGACGAGCCTCGGCGATCCGGACCCGTGGTTCGGCGCACGGATCGTCGGGGACCATCAGCTGCAGCGCACCCGCGAACTCGTCGAGCGGCTCGGCGAGGGGGGCCTGGCCGATCACCGCGGTATGCTCGCGCGGCTCTGCGAGCAGGTGGGCCTGCCCGAGCCGCGCACCCTGCGCGAGGCGCAGCAGCAACTCGACCTGATGGGCAGGGTGCACGGCACGCTGGAAACCTTTCAGCCCGAGATCTTCTCGGCACCGCTCGACGACATGGTCGCCGCGACGGCGACGCGCGACTACCGTCGCGAGCGAGGGGTCAAGCTCGGGTCGATGGAGCGCCGCCGGCTGCGCCACCAGGCGGAGTCGCTGCTGCGTCCCGGGCCCGCGCCGAGGGCACTGAATGCGGTGCTCGAACGGGCCGCGTCGCAGCGCGCCGAATGGCGCGAGGCGGCCGGGCCCGGCGCCCTTCCGTCCTCGCCCGTGAGCGTGCCCGACCTCACCGACGAGCACGAGCGCCTGCGCGGCGAGCTGGAATGGCTGGGCGAGCGGCTCAGCGACACCCGGGAGGGCGGCGAGCTGTTCGACGCCGACCTCGACGGGCTCGAGCGGCGCCTTCGGCACCTGGCGAAGACACCCGACCGTCTCGCGATGGTGCCGAAGGTCATCGGCGCGCTCGACACGCTGCGCGCCAACGGCCTCGAGGCGTTCATCGACGACATGGCGGCGCGCCAGCTCGCTCCCGACCAGGTCGTGCACGAGTTCGACTTCGTCTGGTGGGCCTCGCTGCTGGAAGAGGTCGACGCGACGGACGAGGCATACCGGGAGCACGACGGGCCGGCCCTCCGGGAGGTCTCGGCGGCCTACCGGCGCGACGACGCCCAGCAGGTGAGACGGGCGGCCGACGCGGTGCACGACGACGTGGTGCGGCTCACCCGGCAGGCGGATCGCGACCTGCCCGAGCAGGTCGAGGTGTTGCGGCGCGCGGCCGGGGGAGACGGTCCGCAGTCGACGCGTGAACTGCTGCAGGCGGTGCCCGAGCTCGTCGGCACGCTCACTCCGTGCTGGGCGATGGGGCCGCTGGAGGTGCCGGTGCACGTGCCCGCCGGAATGTGGTTCGACGTCGTCGTCTGCGACGAGGGTTCGCAGATCGCGCCGAGTGAGGCGGCCGCGGCCATCTCGCGGGGGAGTCAGCTCGTGGTGCTCGGCGACCCGCAGCAGCTGCCGCCGGCGCCGCTGCAGATGGCGGTGCCCGACGATGATGCTCCGCTGCCGCGCGCCGAGCCGACCTCGCTGCTCGACGTGCTCGCGCCGCGGGTGCCGGTGCGCACGCTGCACACGCACTACCGCAGCCGGGACGAGCGGCTCATCGCGTTTTCCGGCATCCAGCTGTATGGCGGCGGCCTGCGGTCCTTCCCCAGCCCACAGCAGGGCGGCACCCTGCGCCTCGACGTCGTCTCCGGGAGCGAGGGGCAGGGCGAGCCCGCCGGCCCCGAGACGGACCGGGTGGTGCAGCTGGTGCTCGACCACCTGCGCAAGCATCCGGACGAGAGTCTCGGCGTGGTGACGCTCACCCATCGCCACGCAGAGCGGATCGACCAGGCGCTGCGCGCCGCGCTCGCCGGTCAGCCCGAGGCCGCGCGCGCTCTCGAGCGGGATCGCCCGGAACCGTTCTTCGTGCGCAGCGTCGACGACGTCCAGGGTGACGTGCGTGATGCGGTGATCTTCAGCGTCGGATACGGCCGGGGCCCGGGTGGCGAGGTGCAGCACAAGTTCGGTGCGCTGAGCGGCGCGGGCGGCGAGCGGCGGCTCGGCGTCGCGATCAGCAGGGCGCGCCGGCGCATGGTCGTCGTCTCGTCGTTCTCCGGCGGTGAACTCGATCCGAGCAGGCTGCGATCGCGCGGCGCGACGATGCTGCGCGACTATCTGCTCTATGCCGCGTCCGGCGGTGCGGGCCGCCGCGTCGCCGGTGACGGCAAGCCGGAGCCGCGCGGGGTCTCGTCGGCGAAGGTGGGCGTGGGGCCCGACGGCCGGCGCCGCCGGATGGCGTCGACCGGCAGCGTGCTCGATCGGCCCGTGCTGCGCAACATGCCGACGGTGACCGTGTCGCCGCTCGTCGCCGACCTGGCGCGCCGGATGCGGGCCGAGGGTCTCGTCGTGCACACGGCATACGGCATCGGGCCGCGCCGGCTCGACCTGGTGGTGGAGGATCCGCGCCGGCCCGGCGACGCCCTGATGGCGATCGAGACCGACGGCCCCGCGTATGGCGCGGTCGGTTCGGCGCGCGACCGCGACAGGCTGTGGGTCGAGCAGTTGTTGCGCCGCGGATGGCGCCACGAGCGGGTGTGGACCCGTGATCTGTTCCGCGAGCCCGCCCAAGAGGTGTCACGGCTGGTGACCGCCGTGCACGCCGCCTCCAACGAGCGCAGGGCCACCGGTGGCTGAGTCGGCCGACGGCGCGAAGCCTGCCGCGCGCGGTCGGCGCAGGCATCGCAGGGTGGTGCGGCCTGCGACCGGGGGCGACCCGGAGCGTGCACTCGACGGGCTCGGTGAGGCAGGCCCGGATGATGACGACTGGGCGCAGGAAGGGGGCACGGCCGATCCGGGCACTCGAAAGGCGGCGCGTGATCGCTGGTGGCAGGAGCAACGCCCTCCGCACTGGGAGTGATCGCGGATCGGCGTGGCTGCTTGTTGAGGGTGTGGGCGGGGACCTACCCTGCGACCGGCAGCGGCCGCTGCCGGTCGACAGATAGGAGGCAGAGTCATGAAGGGGTTCAAGAACTTCCTCATGCAGGGGGATCTCGTGATCGTCGCCGTGGGCCTGGTCATTGCCCTCGCGTTCAGCACGCTGATCCAAGCGTTCACCGATTTCGTCATCAACCCGCTCGTCGCCGCGGTCCAGGGCGGCAACGCGATCGGGCTCGGCTGGCAGCTGGGCTCCGAAGGCAACAAGGCGACCTACCTGGACGTGGGCTCGTTCATCTCGGCGATCATCTACTTCATCATCTTCATGGCCGTGATCTATTTCGCGATCGTCGTGCCCTACCGCTCCTACCAGCAGCGGCGTGGCGCCGAGGTGTTCGGCGACCCGGCGCCGGTGAAGACGTGCCCCGCCTGCCTGTCGGACGACCTGCCGGAGGCCGCCACCAAGTGCAAGTACTGCGCCACCGAGCTGCCTGCCGAGCCCGCCTGAGCGGACCGCGGGTGACCGTCGGCCATCCGACGGGTCAGCTCGCCGGGTGCAGGGCGAGCAGGACGCCGTTTCCGGTGACGCCGGTATGCAGTGCCCTGGCGATCCGTGCCGCCTGAGCCGTCGAGCACGCGACGAGGATCGAGTTCGCCTCGTCGGACCCGCCGGCCGAGGACGACGCGCCGGTCACGCCGCCGGCCTCCGTTGAGCGTCCCGCCGGGCCCCGGGCGACCCGCAGCCCGGTCGCGAGTCGCTTGCCGGTGCCCCGAGCCAGCACGTCCACGCGGTCGCCGGGTCGCAGGGCGGCCGCCATCCGCGCGCTCACGACCGGGACGGTGACCAGCACCCGGCCGTGGGACAGCCCGGGCCAGTGCCGCGCCGAGCGCACGCGCCCGGTCGTGACGGGCACGCCACGTCGCAGATCCGATGTGAGCACCCGGCCGACCGCCTGATCGCGCCCGAGCAGCCCCGGCAGCGTCGCGTCGGCCGGCCAGTCGATCGTGGCCAGGTCGTCCTGCGTGATGCGGTGTCCCGCCGGCAGATCGTGCGCCGCGACCGAGACCGAGCGGGTCGCGGCGGCGGGCGGTGCGAGCGACTGCCAGCCGGCCAGCACCGCGGCCGCGACCAGGATCGCGGCCGCGACACGACGCAGACGGGCCCGCAGCCATCGTGCGCGTCGGCTGTCTCCCCGGATACCTCGGCGCCCGGTGCTCATGCGGGGTCCCCCGCAAAGTATCGAGCGACGGAGGAGTGAGAACTTTGTGGGGTGCTCACGGCAGTTCGAGCGGCAGCGGCTGGCCGTCGAGCGCGCGCCGGCATTCACAACCGGCGGTCTCGTCGGGCTCGTCGGCGGGCAGCCCGGCGACCGTCTCGACGAGTGTCGCCTTCAACCGGTCGATATTGCGCGCAAAGACCTCCAGGACGGCGTCGTGGGACACCGACGGGCCGCCGTCGACGCCCGCATCGTGGTCGGTGACCAGGCATACGCTGGTGAAGCACATCGCCAGTTCGCGGGCGATCGCGGCCTCCGGCATCCCGGTCATGCCCACGACACTCCACCCGGCGGCGCGGTGCCAGCGCGATTCGGCGCCGGAGGAGAACCGCGGCCCGTTGATCACGACCATCGTGCCGCCGTCGACGACCGCATCGTGCCCGTGCCCCGGCCGCCGCGCCGCGGCCAGCACGGCGGCGCGGCCGTGCGGGCAATACGGCTGCGCGAACGACACGTGCACGACGGGCCCTTCGCGGTCGTAGACGGTGTGCGCGCGTCCGCTGGTGCGGTCGACCACCTGGTCGGGCACGACGACGGTGCCGGGGCCGTGGTCCGGCACCAGCGAGCCGACCGCGCACGGCGCGAGCACCTGTCGCACCCCGACGCTGCGCAGGGCCCACAGGTTGGCCCGGTAGTTGATGCGATGCGGCGGGAAGCGGTGCCCCTGACCGTGCCGGGCGATGAACGCCACGGCCCGCCCGCCGACGTCACCGACCATGACGTCGTCGCTGGGGTCACCGAACGGGGTGGACACCGGCATCCGGTGCGCATCGTCGACGAATGAATAGAAGCCGGATCCGCCGATGATGCCGATCCCCGCCAGGTCGTGCTGCTCGTTGCTCATGACGGCAACCTATGCGCCCCGAGGCGCTCGGTGGCCGGGGGATCGCGGCGGTCGTGGACGACGGGCCCGGCCGGGGGAGGGATGTGGAAAGGTCAGGCGGCCGACCCGGAGTCGGACGAGCTGCTGCCGGACGTGCTCGACGCGGACTTCGACGCGTCGCTCGAGGACGAGGTGTCGGAGCTCTTGTCGGAGCTCTTCGACGGCGTCGACTTCGACGAGTCCGACGACGTGCCGGTGCTGCGGCTGTCGTTGCGATAGAAGCCGGAGCCCTTGAAGACCACGCCGACGGAGTTGAAGACCTTGCGCAGTCGTCCGTCGCACTCCGGGCAGGAGGTCAGCGCGTCGTCGGTGAAGGCCTGGTTGATCTCGAAACGGTGCCCGCAGTCCTTGCAGGCGTAAGCGTAGGTCGGCACGAGCAGATTGTATGGGGCGCGCAAGGCGGGCGGTGACCCGCCCCATACCATGCCGGGTCCGCGGTCAGCTCGTCTCCCCGTCGACCTGGGTCTCGCTGTGGCGCCAGCCGGCCATACGGCCGTCCTGACTCACGGCGCGGATCCGCCGGATCGCCGCCTTGCGCGCGGCGGCCGTCGTGACGATCAGCAGCTTGTCGCCGTGCCGCATCGCCGTGCGGCTCTGCGGCACGAAGCCCTGCCCGCCGCGCACCATCAGCGTGACGTTGGCGCCCTCGGGCAGCCGCAGTTCGTGGATCGCCACCCCTGCCAGCCGGGACCCCTCGCCGATGCGCACCTGCAGCACGTCGGCGCCCAACTCCTCCAGCGGCGTCGCCTCCAGTTCGAGTTCGACCGTGTGCGACGGGTCGACGATGCGCAGCCCGCGTGCGAGCCGCGGCAGCGTCGGCGCCTGCACCAGGGTGAACACCACCACCAGCACGAAGACCAGGTTGAAGATCCATTCGGTATGCGGTGTGCCGACGGTCAGCGGAACCGTCGCCAGCACGACCGGCACGGCACCCCGCAGCCCGGCCCACGAGATGAATGCCTGCTCGCGCAGCGAGAATTTGAATCCCGACAACGAGACGAGCACCGACAGCGGCCGGGCCACCAGCAGCAGCACCGTGCCGACGACCAGGGCCGGGATCAGCTGGTGCACCAGCCGCGGCGGGGAGGCCAGCAGGCCCAGCAGCACGAACAGCCCGATCTGGGCCAGCCATCCGAGCGCCTGCGAGAACCCGCGCACGGCGGGGAAGTGCGGCAGCTCCAGATTGCCCAGCATCAGGCCGCACAGGTAGACCGCGATGAACCCGCTGGTGTGCGCGAGGTCGGCCACCGCATACGCCAGCACCGCCACCGCGACCACGCCGATGGAGAACAGGCCGGACGACCCCGGAGCCGCCCGCTTGAGCGCCATCCCGAAGACGTAGCCGAGGGCGAGCCCGATGAGGGCACCGCCGATCAGTTCGACGATCGCCTCGATCGCCACGACCCACCACGCGTGCTCGGGTCCGCTCGGCGCGCCCGCCTGCGCCAGCGCGACGACCAGCAGCACGACCGGCGCGTCGTTGAAACCCGACTCGGCCTCGAGGATGGAGGTCAGCCGGTGTGGCAGCGGCACCCGCCGCAGCACCGAGAAGACCGCGGCCGCGTCCGTGGAGCTGACGACGGCGCCCAGCAGGAACGACACCTGCCACGACAGGTGCGGCAGCAGCAGGTAGGCGCCGACACCGACGATGCCGACCGACACGATCACCCCGACCGTCGACAGCAGCGCCGCGGGCAGCACCGATGGGCGCAGCGTCGACCATTTGGTGGTGATGCCGCCCTCGGCCAGGATGAGCACCAGCGCCGCATACCCGAGCACTTGCGTCAGCGTCTCGTCGCTGAAGGTGATGCCGATGCCGGACTCGCCCAGCAGCAGGCCGATGCCGAGATAGATCAGCAGTGTCGGCAGCCCCGAGCGGGTCGCGAACCGCACCGCCGCCACCGAGACCAGGAGGACGACCGCGCCGATCAGGAGGGCCTTCGCCAGATCCTCCGGCGTGAAGTTGTTGATGATCTGCGGCGCGGCACCCGCAAGGGAGGGCACGCGGTCGAGCCAGGTCATCCGGTGCACTCCCTTCCAGGGTCGTGGGGCCTTAGTTTTTCAGGTCACCTGCCCGGCGCCGGGGTCCGCCTCCCGCAGCGGTAGGTCGATCACCCCGCGACGCGGCGTGATGACGGCGTCGACCGGCAGGTCGTGCCGATCCCGTGGCACCCGCTCGACGACTTCGTCGTCGTGCACCGCGGCCACCGTCCACGCCGTCTGGGCCCGGCGGGCCAGCGCGCGGTCGTAGCTGCCACCGCCCTGGCCCAGCCGCATACCCTGCCGGTCGATGGCGAGCGCCGGCACGAGGATCACCGACGCCGCGCCGATCGCCTGCCGGCCGAGGAGCCGGTCCGATGCCGGCCATTCTTGCCAGTCGAGGTCCTTGTCGGGCAAAAGCACCGGCACGATCACCCGCCAGCCCAGATCGCGTGCGGCCCCGATCGCCGCCGTGGTCGGCGGTTCGGAGCGCAGCGACCGGAACGCGGCGAGCGTCCCCGGTCGGTGCTCACGAAGCCGTTCGGCGAGCGCGGCGGCCAGCAGACGCCCGTCATTCCGGCGCGACGACTCGTCGGCCAGGGTCATGCGCTCCGTGCGCGTGCGCCGCACGGCCGCGCGGGCATCCCTCTTGTGCGGCGGCAGCGTGCGCCACATGTCACCTCTCCCTCAGGCAGTAGCGAGCGGTCCACCGGCAGGCGGATCGTTCATCCAGGTTTCTCGGACAGCATCAACCGATAATGTTCGGTCATGACGACTGAACCGTTCAGGGCTCCGGTTCGCAAGGCTGTGATCCCGGCCGCCGGACTCGGCACCCGCTTCCTGCCCGCCACCAAGGCCATCCCCAAGGAGATGCTGCCGGTTGTCGACAAGCCGGCCATCCAGTATGTCGTGGAGGAGGCCACTCGCGCCGGGATCCACGACGTGCTGACCATCACCGGCCGCAACAAGGCCGCGCTGGAGGATCACTTCGACCGGCACTGGGAGCTGGAGCAGGCGCTGGAACGCAAGGGCGATCACGTGCGACTGCGGCGCGTGCACAAGTCGGCCAACCTCGGCAACGTCCACTTCATCCGGCAGGGGGAGCCGCTGGGTCTGGGGCACGCGGTGCTCTGTGCCCGCTCGCACGTGGGGGACGAGCCGTTCGCGGTGCTGCTCGGCGACGACCTGATCGACGAGCGGGACACGCTGCTCGAGGACATGATCGCCACCCGCAGGACCTACGGCGGCTCCGTCGTGGCGCTGATGGAGGTGCCCGAGGACCAGATCCACCTGTATGGATGTGCCGAGGTCGAGGCGCTGGGCGACGATCCCGACGTGGTGCGGGTGACCTCCCTCGTCGAGAAGCCGCAGCCGGGAGAGGTCGGCTCGAACCTGGCGATCATCGGCCGATACATCCTCGACCCGTCGATCTTCCCGGTGCTGGAGAAGACCCGGCCGGGCCGTGCCCACGAGATCCAGTTGACCGACGCCCTGCTGGAGCGCGCCGCGGCCGACGACGCGGGCAGCGGCGTCACCGGGGTCGTCTTCCGCGGCGACCGTTACGACACCGGCGACCGGCTCGACTACCTGAAGGCGATGGTGCGGCTCGGCGTGCGTCATCGCGAGCTGGGGTCGGACTTCCGCGACTGGCTGAAGTCGTGGGTGCTCGACGAGCAGCTGCAGTCGTCGTCCGTGAGGGCGCGGTCATAGGCCATGCTCACCGTCCCGGAATATCGAGACCGGCTGCTCGACGCCGTCGCGACGGCGGACCCGGTCACTGTGAGCGCGCTCGACCCGGCCGCGGTGCTCGGCCTGGTCACGGCCGAGCCGGTCACCAGCAGCGTCTTCCTGCCGCCCTTCACCAACTCCGCGATGGACGGGTATGCGGTGCGGGCCGCCGACACCGCCGGCGCCCCGGTGACGCTGCCCGTCCGCGGTGACATCCCGGCCGGGGACACGCGGGAGCTGACCCTGCCGGACGGGGGCTGCCTGCGCATCATGACCGGCGCGCCGATGCCGGACGGCGCCGACGCCGTCGTGCAGGTGGAGCTCACCGACGGCGGTCTCGAGCAGGTGCGCATCGAGCAGAGCGTCGAGCCCGGTGCGGCCGTGCGCGACGCGGGCGAGGACGTGCAGCCCGGGCAGGCCGTGCTGCCCGCCGGGGTGCTGCTCGGCGCGCGGCACGTCCCGGTGCTGGTGTCGAGCGGCGTCGACAAGATCGTCGTACGTCCGCGGCCGCGTGTCGCCGTCGTCAGCACCGGTGACGAGTTGCGTCCGCCCGGCACCCCGCTCGCCCACGGTCAGATCGTCGACTCCAACGGTCCGATGCTGGCCGCCCTCGCCGTCGAGGCCGGCTTCGAGGTGGTGCGGATGAGCTGGGTCGGCGACGACGGCGAGGCGACCCGCGACATGCTGAAGGATCTCGCCGGCCGGGCCGACGCGATCGTCACGTCCGGGGGAGTGAGCGCGGGCGCCTTCGAGCCGATGCGTCTCGCCTTCGAGGAGGACGGGCAGATGGAGTTCGTGAAGGTGGCGATGCAGCCCGGCAAACCTCAAGCATTCGGGCACCTGCGTGGCACACCGGTATTCGGCCTGCCCGGCAACCCGGCCAGCTCCCTGGTCTCCTTCCTGATGTTCGTCGCCCCGGCGCTGCGCAAGATGGCGGGACGGCCGACCGAGCCGGTGACGACCCGCCGCGAGGTCGCGTCCGGGTGGCGTCCGGCCGCGCCGGGACGGACCCAGGTCGCCAGGGTGCGCATTCACGCCGACGGCCGGATCGAACAATCCGGCGGGCCGGGGTCGCACCTGCTGGGCGGCCTCGCGGGCAGCGACGGGCTCGCCATCGTCCCCGACGACGTGAAGCAGGTGCATCCCGGCGACGTGCTCGACGTGCTGACCTTCGCCGGCGCCGCGGCGTCGGCCGGGAGCCCGGAATGACTGAGCGCGCCACCCACCCCCTACTGACCGGAAAGTACCCGCACAGCTGGTCGAGTAGGGCGGAGGAGCGAAGCGGGGGAGCC
>CAYPQR010000052.1:0-11392 GCA_964412865.1 uncultured Intrasporangiaceae bacterium | reverse complement strand
CGTCACCGCGTCGTCGCAGGATGTGCCTGCCCTCGAGGCTGCCTGCACCAAGCACAATGTGCCGCTCACGAAGATCGGTGTCACCGGCGGCGATTCACTGACCGTGACCGATCGGTTCGAGATCCCGGTGACGGAGCTGCGCGAGACGCACCAGGCCACGTTGCGCCGGGCCTTCGACCACGCATAGCGCGGCGGGGCGCCGGAGCAGAGCGGGACCATCGGATGCCCCCATTTCACCGGGCGGCAACCGTCGTCCGCGCGGTCTCCTTGTGCGCCGACCGTCCATGACCAGGATCACATTCGAGGGGCCGATTTTCTCAGGTTTCTCTCGAACGGCGTCCTTACGCTGACCGGCGGACGAATCGGGCCGCGAGGCCTTGCCATCGCGACCCGGCCATCGATGCACGTCGATCACGGGTCGTTCGCGCCCGCCGATACGGGTGCCCACCACAGGAGGCCGAGATGAGTGGATCGCTGCGTGCTGTCGCCGCGTTGCCCGGAGGTGTGCGGGAGTGAGCACCGCGACAGCGCAAACCGAGCGCACTGTGCGAGCGCGACGTTCGGGCCATCTCGCCGCCCGTTGGGGGGCGCGCCTGCTCGTCGCTCTGGCCGTGATCGCGGTCGTGCTTCTCCTGGGTGACGTGTTGATGCGAATCGTCACCACAGACATGTGGTTCGACTCGGTCCACGACGGATTCGTCTATCGGACCATCCTCGAGGCGAAGGTCGTGCTGTTCTGCGTCTTCGGCGCCATCGCCGGTGCGGTCGGAGGCCTGACGGTCCGTGCGGTGCGCCGCACTCGTCCGCGTCTCGACGTGCACCCGGAGGACGACATCTTTCGCGCCGCATTCCGCCGGCACGAGTCGCGGGTGCGGTGGCTGATCGTCGCCCTCGCCGTGGTCGCTCCGGGCGTCCTGGTGGGGCGGCGGGCAGCGAGCCACTGGCAGACCTACCTGCTGTGGGCGCACACCGTCCCGTGGCACGACAGTGACCCGTTGTTCCACAAGGGCATCGACTTCTTCGTCGAGGTCTATCCCTTCCACCTCGTCGTCGTCTCGCTGCTCTCCCGAGCGGTCGTCTACGGGCTGGGCATCGCCGTCATCGGTGGCTACTGGTATGGCGGATGGCGGCTGCGCGGAGGCCGCCGCAAGGTCACGCGCGGCACGATCCGGCTGCTGTCGGCCCTGCTCGCCGCATACCTGTTGATGAAGGCGATCGGTTTCTGGCTGGCCCGCTACGCCGTGACCACTTCGAGCCAGGGACCCGTGACGGGGGCGTCCTATACCTCCGTCCACGCCACGCTGCCGAGCAAGGATGTGCTGGTATTGGTGGCGGCACTGTGCAGCGCGGTGCTTCTCGCGAACGTCCTCGTCGCCGGTCGTGCCCGGGTGCTCCTCGCATCGGTCGGCTCGCTCGTGGTCGTGGCGATGGTGGTCGGTTCGGGCTGGCCCGCCCTGGTGCATCGCTTCCAGGAGCGGCCGAGTGCCGCACGGGTCGATCTCGGTGAGATCGCCCATAACCGGCAGGCGACGCTTGCCGCGTTCGGCCTCGACGGAGCGGTCAGGACGGTCCCATACGCCGGGTCGAAGCGGACGAGTCGCTCCGCGCTGGTGAGGCTGGCCGGCAGGACGGCTCAGATCCCGCTGATCGACCCCAACCAGATGTCGCCGACGTTCACCGTCAAGCAACAGATCCAGCCCTACTACGGCTTCAAGCCGACGCTCGACATCGGCCGGTATGACGTCGGCGGGCGCAAGGGGCGAGACGTCGCCCTCTCGGTTCGCGGACTCGATGCCGCGGGCATCCCTGACAGCAGTTGGGTCAATGACCACCTCGTCTACACACACGGATACGGGATCGTGGCGGCTCCGACGACCGAGATGGACGCCAAGACGGAGAGCCCCGTGTTCCTGGACGGAGGAATGCCGCCGAAGCAGCAGATCCCGGTGACGCGGCCGCAGACCTATTTCGGACGGTCCTTCGGGCCGTCGTCCTACGCCATCGTCGGGCAGCCCGCCGGCAGCCACGAGAACCTGGAGTTCGACCACCCCGGGGCGAAGGGGTCGGCGACGTCCGCGCACACCACCTACCGCGGGCACGGCGGCATCCCGATCGGCTCGACGCTGCGGCGGGCGCTGTTCGCGGCGCGGCTGCACAGCCTCGGCATCCTGACCAGTTCGGAGATCAACAAGGCATCCCAGCTGCTCATGGTGCGAAGCCCACGCGCGAGAGTCGCCGAGGTCGCGCCCTGGCTGACACTCGACGGCGACGTGTATCCCGCCGTCGTGGGTGGCCACATCAAGTGGATCGTCGACGGCTACACGACATCCAGCCGCTACCCGGACTCGCAGCTGATCAACCTGCGCGGCGCCACCAGGACGACACTCACGGCCGATGGCGCCTCAGTCGCGCAGCCGAATGAGCGAATCAACTACATGCGCAACTCGGTGAAGGCGGTCGTCGATGCATACACCGGCCGGGTCACCCTGTATGCGTGGAACCAGAAGCGGCAGCCCGACCCGCTGCTGCAGGCGTGGGAGTCCGTGTTCCCCGGGCTGGTCAGGCCGCAGTCGAGCATCTCGCCAAACCTCATGAAGCAGCTGCGCTATCCGACCGATCTGTTCAATGCCCAGCGCTTTCTGCTGGCGGACTATCACGTGAAGCGGGCGGCGAATTTTTACAGCGGCAACGACTTCTGGCGGGTGCCGTCCGACCCGACCGTCGCCGCGGCCAAGACCCTGAACTCGAGCGTCTCGTCACCGGCATCGAGCACGCCGGCGCCGCCGCAGCCGTCCGACTACATCTCGATGTCCGTCGACGGCCATGGCACACCGCATTTCACGCTGTCGAGCCCGATGGTGACATACAACGGGCACGACCTCGCGGCGTTCGTGTCCGTCGACTCTCAGCCCGGTCCCGACTACGGCAAGTTCACCGTCCTCGACTTCCCCTCCGTGGCGGGTGGCGAATCTCCCTCGCAGGTGCAGAACGACATCGAGTCGGACACCAAGATCACCGAGGCGTTGACGCTACAGCGCGGAGGCCAGTCGAAGGTGGTGCTGGGTGATCTGACGAGCATTCCGCTCGCAGGGCGGATGCTCTACGTCGAGCCGGTCTACACGAAATCGACCGAGAGCGGGTCATTCCCGATCCTGCGCCACGTGATCGCGTTGTACGGCAACGGGGCTCCGTCGTTCGACGACGGTCTCCGGGCGGCGGTGCGGGACGCGGTCGGCTGACCGCCGTCACTCGGGTCGCGGCCAGGGGGTGTCCTCCAGGCGCTCGATGTCCTGATTGAAGCGAGTCAGCACTGCGCGCAGGCGCTCTCGCTCCTCGTCGGTCCAGTCGGCGACGACATGGGCGATACCCTCACAGCTCTTCACCCGGTCGCTGCGAAGCTGCTCCAGGCCGAGCGGTGTCGGCCGCACCTTGCGCGCCACGCCGCCCTCGGGGTCGAGCACGTACTCCACGAGATCCTTGCGCAGCAAGGCGGCGACCTGCCGATTGACCGTGGAGAGATCGAGATGGAACGCCTCGGCGAGTTGTTTGAGGCTCATCGGTGATTCCAGCTCGAGTCGGCTGAGCAGCGCGTATGCCGACTGCTCGAGCTCGTGGTGCGGGCGAAGCTCGCTGGAGCGCATGTGGTGTCGCGATATCAGCATGAGTTCGTATTGGATGCCGGCCACGGCGGGGTCGATGCCGCCGTCGACCGGTTCGGGGGATGAGCTGGCCATGTCGTCCATTGTGCCTGCCATGGCCGACTGGTGCATGATGCACGCCATATGTATGATGCACAGGCTCGTCAATCCACCCCGAAGGAGACCCGCATGACGCAGCCTGGTGCCCCATCCAGCACCGACGTCAGGCGCTCACCAGGACTGATCATCGCCGTCCTCGGATTCGCCGGCATCGTCGTCGCGTTGATGCAGACCCTGATCGTCCCTCTGGTGCCGATCCTGCCGAGGATCCTGCACGCCGATGCTGCCGACGCATCCTGGGCCATCACGGCGACGCTGCTCGTCGGCGCTGTCGTCACGCCGATCGCCGGACGTCTCGGCGACATGTACGGCAAGCGCCGCATCCTGCTCATCTCCATGGTCCTGATGGTGGTCGGCTCACTGCTCTGTGCCGTGACATCGGACCTCGTGCCGGTCGTCGCCGGGCGTGCGCTGCAGGGTGCTTCGGCGGGCGTCATACCGCTCGGCATCAGCATCATGCGTGACGAGCTCCCGCGGGAGAGAGTGGGATCGGCGATTGCGATCATGAGCGCCACCATGGGTGTCGGGGGTGCGATCGGTATGCCGGTCGCGGCCGTGATCGCCGAGAAGGCCGACTGGCACACGTTGTTCTGGGTGTCCGCGGTGCTGGGCGTGATCAGCCTGATCTCTGTCGTGCCGGTCATTCCGGAGTCGCCGGTCAAGACCAACGACCGTTTCGACTATCTCGGGGCACTCGGCCTGAGTGCCGCCCTGGTCGCCCTGCTTCTCGCCATCACCAAGGGCAACGACTGGGGCTGGTCATCGGGTCTCACGCTCGGATGCCTCGCGGTCGCCGTCATCATCGGGATCATCTGGGCGTTCTACGAATTGCGAACGCACCAGCCGTTGGTCGACCTGCGGGTCTCCGCCGGCACCCAGGTGCTCTTCACCAACCTGGCATCTGTCGCGGTCGGTTTCGCGATGTATGGAATGTCGCTCATTCCGTCGCAGATCCTGATGGCCCCGGAGGCCACGGGATACGGCCTGGGATTGTCGATGGTCCAGGCGGGTCTCATCCTGACTCCCGGCGGACTGGCCATGTTCGCGCTGTCGCCCTTCTCGGCCAAGATCTCGGCACGATTCGGCCCGAGGGTCTCCCTGATGAGCGGTGTCGTCGTCATCATGCTCGGCTACGTGACTGCCCTTGCGGCGCGTGCGAACCAGTGGGAGATCATGGTCGCGATGATGGTCGTCGGCGGCGGCATCGGCATCGCCTACGCCGCGATGCCCGCGCTGATCATGGGTGCCGTGCCGATCACGGAGACCGGTGCCGCCAACGGTCTGAACTCGTTGATGCGTGCGCTCGGCACGTCGTTGTCGTCGGCCGCGGTCAGCGTCGTGCTGGCCTCCTCGACCATGAGGCTCGGACCCGCGGAACTGCCGACCGACTCAGCCTTCAGCCTCGCGATCTGGCTGACGATCGCCGCGTGTGTGCTCGCTCTCGTGCTCGCGGTCTTCATCCCGAGGCACCACGAGCAGCCCCGGATGCAGGTGGTGGAGGAGGGAGCCGAGCTCACCGCCGGCTGAACGGGCATACGGACCGCCACTTTCGCCCGCGCCATGCAGATACGACTGCATGGCGCGGGCGAAAGTGACGGTATGGGTGAGTCGGGGTGATTGTCAGCTGTTCTCGTCGGCCCTCTTGGCGAACTTCGTCGTATAGGTCTTGCTCAGGTCGATCGTGTCCTTCTTGGGCTTCACGTTCGGTGAGAACGACCCCAGCACGTCGAGCACCGTCTCCGTGCCCGACTTGCTGATGATGCCGTCGTCGGTGAAGATGCCTTTCGAGTCGTTGATCGCCTGCACATAGAGCGCCTCGTCCGCGCCGTGGTAGTCGGATGGCATTTTCGCCGCGATCTGCTTGCCGTCATGGGTGTTGATCCACTTGAGCGTCCTGACGAAGGCATTCGCAAGCTTCTGCACCGTCTGCGGGTGGGCCTTGACGTACGTGCAGGACATGTAGAGCGAACTCGCCGGATACAGCCCGCCGAGAGCCTTCTTGGTGCCCGCCTCGGTGCGCATGTCGAGCAGCGGGGATCCTTCACCGGTCTTGACCAGACGCGCGACGGTCGGGTCGGTGGTCATGCCCGCATCGATTCCGCCCGACTTCATCGACGCGATGAAGGTGGTGTCGGCTCCGGCCTTCACCGTGGTGTAGCCGGAGTGCGGGATGCCCGCCTTGCCGGTGAAATACTGCGTGAGGAAGTCCGTGGACGAGCCCTGGCTGGTGACACCCAGTTTCTTGCCGCGGAAGTCCTTCGGAGTCTTGATGCTGTTCTTCTCCTTCGACGAGACCATCTCGACCTCACCGGGCACGTTGGCGAACTGCACGACGCTCTCGAGGCACTTGCCCTTCGCCTGCATGTCGACCGTGTGGTCGTAGAAGCCGACAACCCCTTGCGCCTGGTTGGCGACCAGTGCGGTCTCGGCGGTGACTCCGGCAGGGGTGTCGACCAGTTTGACCTTGACGCCCTGGTCCTTGAAGTAGCCGAGCTGCTCGGTCAACGCGGCAGGCATGTAGATGATCTTGCTCATGCCGCCGACCATGATCTTGACTGTGTCACCGCTCGACATGCTTCCTGAATGCGCCGCCGCTGCAGCGGAGTTGCCGGTATGGCAGCCGGTCAAGGCAACCGTTGCACCCAGTGCGGCGGTGGTGGCGGCGATGATGTGCTTCTTCATGTGTGCTCCTGAGAAATGAAATGTGCTGTGGAGGGCAGGCGGGTGCGCTGAGCCTCGGCCAGTCGGCCCGGCTCAGATGGGGACGCTGTTGTTCTGTGCGGGCGGGCGCCACTTGAGCAGGCGCCGCTCCACGAAGCCGAGGATGAGCTCCGCGGCGAGAGCGAGGACCGTGGCGATGACCATGCCCGCATAAATGCCGGCGGAGTTGAAGGATGCCTGCGCTGTCGAGATCAGCAGGCCGATGCCGTGGGTCGAGCCGGTGTATTCACCGACGATCGCTCCGATCAGCGCGAAGCCGAACGCCGTGTGCAGTGAGGCGAGGATCCACGACGTGGCGCTGGGTACGACGATGGACCGCAGCACCTGCCACCGGCCGGCGCCGAGGATGCGTGCGTTGTTCACGAGGTTGCGGTCGACCTCGCGCGCGCCCTGGAACGCGTTGAAGAAGACGGGGAAGAACACCAGCACGAGTGCGGTCGCGATCTTGGACGGCATGCCCAGCCCGAACCAGATGATGAACAACGCGGCCAGCACGATGCGCGGCACGGCGTTGGCCGCCTGAATGTAGGGCTGCAGCACCTCGGCGAGCAGTCTTGCCCGGCCGAGCAGGATGCCGAGGGCGACGCCGATGACCGCGCCCAGCACGAAGCCGTAGACCGCCTCCTGCAGGGTGAACCAGATTTGCTCCCAGATGGATCCCTGCGCGGTCCCGTCGGTGAACCAGGTGACCAGCTTGTCCCAGATCAGGCTCGGTTTGGAATAGAAGAAGGGGTCGAACCACAGGTCGACGGCGATCTGCCAGACGGCGATGACGGCCACGAAGACGAGGGCGCGGAGTGCATACACCTTCGCCTTGTGGCGACGCATGATCGCTCGCGCCGACTGGGACGGATCGACGCCGGACTGCGACTCTCTCGCATCGGGTGCGGGTGAGGCGGGCTTCTTCTCGAGGATGTCAGGCGACATGCGCGGCACCGACCTTTCGTGCTGTCTCGACCTCCGAGGCCAGGGACCCCCAGATCTCCTTGTAAATGTTGATGAATTCCGGTGTCATTCGGATCTCTTCGACGTTGCGTGGGCGCACGAGGTCGACCTTGAAGTCGTCCTTGATGCGGGCCGGGCTCGCGGTCATGACGACGACCCGGTCGGCGAGTGTGATGGCTTCTTCCAAGTCGTGCGTGACGAAGACGACGGCCGCTCCCGTGCCCGACCACAACTCGAGCAGTTCGTTCTGCATGAGCGCTCGGGTCTGCACGTCGAGGGCCGAGAAGGGCTCGTCCATGAGCAGGATGTTCGGCTCGTTGACGAGTGTCTGTGCCAGCGCTACCCGCTTGCGCATCCCTCCCGAGAGTTGATGCATGTAGTAGTGCTCGAAGCCGGCCAGGCCGACACGGGCAATCCAGTCGCGTGCCGACTGCTTCGCTTCATCGGTGGGCACGCCCCGCCAGAGTGGGCCGGCCGCGACGTTCTTCAGCACGGTGCGCCAAGGCAACATGGCGTCGGCCTGAAACATGTAGCCCACGCCGTCGGGGATACCGGTGACGGGCTTGCCCCCGACGGACACGGTGCCCTCGGAGGGTGGTTCGAGGCCCGAGACCAGCGACAGCGTGGTCGACTTGCCGCAGCCGGTGGGCCCGACAACGGCGACGAACTCGCCCTTGTCGATGGTGAGGGTGATATCCGAGACGGCAGTGTGTGTGCCGCCCGAACTGGTCAGAAAGCGCTTGGTCGCGCCGTGCAGTTCGACCAGGGTGGACATGGTGCTCCTTGAATCAAATCCCGGGTGTGACTCGGGTCACGGATCAGTGGCTGACCGGAACCTATGGCCACGCGTCGTGCCCGGTCAGCCCTTGTCGCCGATACCGCCGATCCGCGCAGAATGCACGTTTTGCGCATTCTGCTCACCCGGGTTCTGCCAGTACGCTGCCGCGTATGACCTCGCGACTAGTGGCTGCCCGGACGGCGGGGAGCCCCGGTGGCCGGAGGCGCGGCCTACCCTTCACGCGGCAGATGATGCTGCTGCAGGTCGGCGTGATCCTTGGTCTCGGCATCCTCTCGCTCGTTGCCGTGGCGCTGCTGCTGCACTCCTCGCTGTCTCGGCAGTACGAACAGCGGGCGCTGGCGGTCGCTCGGGCCGTTGCGGCGGATCAGCAACTCGGCGACAAGGTGCGGGCAGCGGATCAGCCGGCGGTGCAGAAGATCGCCGAGGCGCAGCGGCGCCGGACGGGTGCGCTGTTCGTCGTCGTGACCGATGTGCACGGGATACGGCTGGCTCATCCCAATCCCGCGGAGATCGGCAAGCGCGTCAGCACCAACCCTCATGCCGCGCTGTCCGGCAAGGACGTGGCCAACATCGAACGAGGCACGCTCGGCGTCTCTGCTCGGGGAAAGGTGCCGCTGCGCGACTCCGAAGGGGAGATCGTCGGCGAGGTCAGCGTCGGGTTCGCCGCCCAGGAGATCGACCAGTCCCTTGGCCGCCTCCTGGTCATCGCGATACCCATCGGGCTGCTCGCGGTTCTGCTGGGGGCCGTGCTGTCGGCGTTTCTGGCGCGCAGGTTGAAGCGGGTGACCTTCGGCATGGAACCACGAGAAGTCGCCGACCTGGTGCGTGAGCGCGAGGCCGTGCTCTACGGCATCAACGAGGGGGTCCTGGCGCTGGATACCGAGGGCGTCATCACGATGGCGAACGATGAGGCGCGGCGACTGCTCGAGGATGACCTGCCCGCCGGCTCACACATCGCGGATATTGTCTTGCCGGAGCGGATTCGCGCTGCGTTGACGGCCGGTTTGGAGACGTCGGTCATCGCGGCCGCGGGCCAGCGCGTGCTGGTGGGTTCGGTGCGCAAGGTCGAGTCGGACGGGCGTGATCTGGGCGCGGTCATCACGCTGAAGGATCGCACCGACCTGGAGGAACTCACCAGCGAACTGGCAGGGGTGCGCACCATGACGGGCGCGCTCCGTGCCCAGCGGCACGAGTTCGCCAACCGTATGCACACTGTGATGGGTCTCCTGCAGACGGGTTCTGTGCAGGCCGCCACCGAATACCTCAGTGCCAGCACCCAGTTCACCTCGGCAGAACACATCAGCCACACGGACGCGATCGGCTCGACGACCGTGCGGTCCTTCATCGCCGCCAAGACGTCGTATGCCGCCGAACGCGGTGTTTCGTTGACCCTGTCCGACGCGACGTGGATGCCGCAGGAACTGGTCGCGCCGGTGGAGGTGATCACCGTGCTGGGCAACCTGGTCGACAACGCCATCGATGCCGCGAGCGTCTCGATCGTGCGGCCCGCGTGGGTCGAGATCGATCTGGTCAGTGACGGTGAGCAACTGGTGCTTTCGGTGGTCAACTCGGGCGACGGCATCGATCCGTCGCGCGTGGACGCCATATTCGTGGACGGTGTGAGCACGCGTGGCGACGACCGGGGAATGGGTCTGCCGATCGCACGTCGAACTGCCCGAGACCTCGGCGGAGACCTGAGCGTGACCGCCCCCGGTGGTCATGGCGAGCCCACGGTCTTCGTGGCGACGCTGCCGGGAGTGCTCGACAAGGAAGGAAGCAGTGATCTTTCGTGATCAAAGTCCTCGTCGTCGACGACGACTTCCGTGTGGCCGACGTGCACACCAAATTCGTCGAGTCGGTCTCCGGCATGAAGGCCGTGGGCACTGCGCACACGGCGCAGACCGCACTGGAGCGGGTGCGCGACCTGCGCCCGGACGTGGTGCTGCTCGACAACTACCTGCCGGACCGCAGCGGCCTCGACGTCTGCGCAGAGCTGGCGGGCAGGACCGACGTGATCATGGTCACGGCCGACGGATCGGCCGAGTCGGTATGGCAGGCGATCTCGGCGGGCGCGTTGAATTATGTCGTCAAACCGTTCACCGTCGACCTGCTGGCTGCCCGGCTGCGGGCGTACGGGCGCTACCGCAGCCGTGTCACCGAGGGCATCCTTGCCCAGGAGCAGATCGATGCCGCGTTCGCCGCCCTGCACGAGGGCGATCGTCCCGCACCGCCGAAGGGTCAGTCGCCGGTCACCGCACAACTGGTGCGAGAGGCTCTCGAATCGAGCGCCCTGCCCGTCTCGGCCGCCGAAGTGGCCGAACAGCTGGGCATCGCGAGGGCCACAGCCCAGCGCTACCTCGCTGCCCTGGTCGACAACCACAGGGCGGTGATGCGCCTCCGCTACGGCACGACAGGTCGGCCGGAACACGAATATGCTTCACTCGGCAGTTCGTGATCGGCGGTGGCGACCCCGACGTCTGTCCTGAGTCCTCCCTATCAGCGGACCGTCCCATAGACGTGGGTCACGTGTAGATGCACCGGGATTCGCTTGTCGTCGACCATGGCCCGACGGTATTCCTCCCAGTCGGGGTGCTCGCCCTGGATCGCCCGGAAGATGTCGATCAGTTCCTCGACGCTCTCGTCGTGCGGGTCGGTGCAGACGGGGAAGAGGGTGGCGTCCGTGTCGGCCACCGCATAGGACCAGCCGTCATCACTGCGCACCATCGCCGTCGCGCGTGGATCACGGCGTAGATTGGCGGTTTTCGCCCGATCGTCGGTGATGGAGACGCGGATGAGTTCACGCTCGGGGTCGTAGATGTGACTGACCATGGACAACTGCGGTCGGCCGTCCCGTTTCAGGGTCGCGAGCGTCATGAGGTGACTTGATGCGATGAGTTGCCGCAGTGGGTCGTGTGACATGAGAGCACCTTTCATCGAGCACGCCAGGATCCGGCATTCGGGGGCTGTGGGGAGGGCATCGAATCGTCATCGGTCATCGGTCGTGCCGACAGCCTCATTCCGTCGAGCGATGCGCCGCTGCGCACTCCGGTGGGAAAGGGCGATCGGGCGGCGAGGCGTCGCAACCGGTCGACGTCGAACGGGCCGCTGCTCGCGACCACGGTGTAGTTGCCGAACCGTTTGCGCTTCAGCACCTCATGGGTGGAGATGA
>CAYPQR010000051.1:0-11622 GCA_964412865.1 uncultured Intrasporangiaceae bacterium | reverse complement strand
TGCCGCCGTCGACGGAGCAGGTGACCAGATCAGACATACCCGAAGCCTAGAGCCGACCCATGTCGCTCCGGCCGACCCGCCATCCCGCAAAACCCCTATGCACGCTGAAAGTGCTGTGCGAACACTTCCGCCGGGTCCAAATCGTTGGCCAGGCATAGCAGCAGGGCGATACGAGCCTTTCGCGAGTCGAGGATTCCTGCCGATATGACCCCACGCCGTCGCAGGTCGATGTCGCCGCCGACCCAGGAGTAGGTCCGATTCAGCACAGCTCCTGCGCCGGTCCTCGATGACAGTACGACGGGCATCTGTGCCGCCAGCTCGGAGATGACGCCTGCGGTGGCCTCGGGAGCATGACCACCTCCGAGGCCACCGAGTACGACGCCGGAAAAGGCGGCGGATGACAGAGCACTGAGTAGTTGTGGACCATCTCCCGAGCCGAACTCGACGATGGGGACGGCCCGCACGGCGTCGGGTGCGCCCGACCAGGACGGTACAGACCTGGGCCGTGGTGGGTGGGCCAGGATCGGCTGATCCTCGCTGACCCAGCCCACAGCTCCCAGCACGGGACCTGACGTGAAGGTGGCGGGGGACGTCGTGTGAGTCTTGCGAACGAACCACGGATCGTGGATTTCGTCATTCATGACCAGGGCGGCAGCCATGGCTGCACCGTCGGCGAGCGAGAACGCCGTCAGTGTAGCGGCGCGCACGTTCGCCGGTCCGTCGGCGCCGGGAAGACCCGGATGCCGCATCGCGCCCGTGACGACGATGGGTATCCCGATGTCGTTGAGCAATGAGAGAGCAAACGCGGTCTCCTCCATGGAGTCGGTCCCCTGGGTGACGATCGCCGCTTCGGCTCCGTGCTCTCTCGCTCGACGGCATGAGGTGATGACGCCGTCCACGACCTGCAGCGTGATGTTGGGGCTGCCGACCTGGGCCAGCTGATCGAACGAGACAGCCAACCCGTCGTCGGGAAAGAGGCCCTCGAGGTCCGCGGCAGCGGTGATCTCCTCGCCGGATATCACCGGCCGCACACCGTCGTCGTCGGACCGTCCGGGCCCTGAGTTCCCGCCCTGTTGATGCCGACCCGCTGAGGCGATCGTGCCGCCGAGCGCGACCACGTGAAGTCTTCGCGTCATGACGTCGCCAGCTCAGCCTTTGGTGCGTGGGTTCCTGACCCGGAAGTCGTCAGCGATCCCATTGAAATTCGACCATGTGACGCCCGGGTGTCGGTTGATGTGCTGGATGAGGCGCTCGAGCATCAGCAGATTCTGTGGCCGGCCGGAAACGTCCGGATGGATCGTCATGGTGAAAGCCGCGTAGTCCATTTCCCGGTACACCCAGTCGAACTGGTCGCGCCACAGGCATTCGATGTCTCGAGGGCTCACGAAGCCGTGGCTGTTCGGGCTCGACTTGATGAACAGCATCGGTGGCAGATCGTCCAGATACCAATTGGCCGGGATTTCGACCAGATCGGTCTCCGTGCCTCGCACCAGAGGCCTCATCCATGCTTCGGCGGGTTTCGTGTAATCGATATTGGTCCAGGAGTCCCCGACTCGAACGTAATATGGCTCGAAGTCGCGGTGCATCAGCGAGTGGTCGTACTTGATTCCCCGATCGAGCAGGAGTTCGTTTGTTATCGGCGAGAATTCCCACCACGGCGCGACGTACCCGGTGGGGCGGCTCCCCGACCTCTGCTCGATGAGTTGGATGCTGTGGTCGAGAACCGCTGTCTCCTGCTCTCGCGACATCGCGATCGGATTCTCGTGGCTATAACCGTGTGCTCCGATCTCGTATCCGGCAGCAACGATCTGCTCGAACTGCGCGGGGAACGTCTCGATGGAGTGTCCTGGCCAGAACCACGTCGCGGGAATGTCATACTTGCCCATCAGTTTCGCCAGACGGGGGACGCCGACCTCCCCGGCAAACATCCCCCGCGAGATGTCATCGGGCGAGTCCTGGCCACCGTAGGAGCCCAGCCAGCCTCCCACCGCGTCGATGTCAATACCGAAGGCAACAAATACTTCTTTGGACAAGGGTCTCTCCTCTACTTTCGAATCCGGAATGATCACGCGGTCGCGTCCTTGCGCTCAGCCAGGCCCGGTATGACACGTTGGCCGTAGCCCCGCAGGACGTCGTCCTGTGCGTCGTGTTGAAGGTAGATGGCGAACTGATCAACGCCGAGATCGGCGAGTTCGCGCAATTTCTCTTGGTGCTCGTTGACAGTGCCGACGACGCAGAAGCGGTCGACGATCTCGTCGTTCACAAAGTCCACGTGGGTGTTCTCGGCTCGGCCGTGCTGATTGTAGTCGTAACCTCGACGACCATTGATGTAGTCGGTCAGCTCTCTCGGCACGGATGCACCGTCGGCGCCATAGCGTGCGACCAGATCGGCAACGTGGTTCCCGACCATCCCCCCGAACCATCGGCACTGGTCTCTCGCGTGAGCGCGCTCCTGCCGATCATCAGCGGTCAGATAGGCAGGGGCAGCCACGCAGATCTTGACCTCGTCCGGGGAACGCCCCGCATCCGTTGCGGCTTTCCGGACCGCCGCAATACTCCATGACACGATGGCAGGGTCGGCGATCTGAAGGATCAGGCCATCGCTGACCTGGCCGGCCAGCGCCAACATTCGCGGCCCGTAAGCCGCCATCCAGATCGGTGTCCGGGACTGCGGGTTCCACGGGAACTGCAATTGAGAGCCGTGGTGTTGCGCGGGCCGGCCATTGGCGAGTGATGAGATGACGGTCACCGCGTCGCGGAACTCCGCGACAGTCGCGGGCCGCCGACCTATGGTCCGCACCGAGGAGTCGCCTCGTCCGATGCCGCAAACCGTGCGGTTCCCATACATTTCGTTGAGCGTGGCGTACATCGACGCGGTGACCGTCACATCCCGCGTGACAGTGTTGGTGACCATGGGGCCGACCATGAGCTTGCGGGTGGCAGCAAGGATTGCACCGAAGATGACGTACGGCTCCTCCCACAGCAGCGGCGAGTCGAAGGTCCACGCATGGGTGAACCCGTATGTCTCCGCCTGTCTGGCGAGCTCGACCACCCTGGCCGCGGGCGGGTCGCACTGAAGCACAACGCCGAAGTCCATTGCCATTCTCCTCCTTTGGAAGTCGCCCACGACGAGATACCGATCAGATCCGCCTCACATACGCCTGGTCCGAGCCCTGCATCGACGACGATTGGGAATTGCTTGACCCCGTCCGCCCTCTAGCCTAACCTGAGTGATGCACGTCACGCGAACGTTTGCGCAAGGTTTCTGCAGGAGGCACACGGTGGCCCATGAACCAGGAATCATTGGCCATGACGTCGGTGTCGCGGTCCAGCGGCGTGAATGGCTCGATCGTGGCCGATGCCGTGTATGTCGGTGGTGTCCCGGGTGGGCTCCCACGTTTCTGATGCCCGGTGAGTTGCTCACGGGCCGTTGATTCCGCCCCTGGCCCTGCAGTGATGCGGGCCTTCCAAGAAAAGAGATATCGCGTATGTCGCAACAGCTCACGCGAAGCGATCGCTTGTACAACGAGGACATTGCCCCTCGCCAGGAGACGGGCCACTGGAGCGCCTGGGACCTGGTGTGCTGGTGGATGTCCGCATGGCACAGCCTCGGCGGCTACACAATGGCTGTCGGTCTGCTGGTGCTGGGAATCACCGGATGGCAGATGGTCATCGGCCTGATCATCGGCCTGATCATCATCTACTTCATCAGCAACCTCATGGGTGTCGCCGGGCAGCGTGTGGGTGTGCCATTCCCCGTTTTTGCCAGGATCTCGTTCGGGGTTTATGGAGCCAACATCGCCGCCCTTCTGCGTGCGATCGTCGCCGTGGCCTGGTATGGCATTCAGACCTATCTGGCTTCGGTTGCGGTGATGATCCTGGTCGTCAAGGTGGAACCTGGCACGAATACGCTGACCAACTCTGGCTTCTTGGGCCTTTCGACCCTTGGGTGGATTTGCTTCCTTGTGCTCTGGGCGGCGCAGTTGGCGGTTCTTTGGCGTGGCATGGAGGCCATTCGCAAGCTGTCAGACTTCGCTGGGACGACGATCTGGGTGGCGATGCTGGCTCTGGCTGTGTGGGTTCTTTCCAAGGCTCACTGGAGCATCGACTGGTCTTACTCTGAGGCCAAGACGTCGCTCTCCGCTGGGGCGTCACTCACTGCGGTCCTCGGAGCGGTCTTCATCACCGTCGCCTATATGGCCGGCCCCATGCTGAACTTCGCGGACTTCACCAGGCTGGCGCCTAACTCCCGATCCGTTCGACGCGGGAACGCGCTGGGCCTTCTGGTCAACGGGGTAGCATTCTGCGTCATATCCGTCGTCATCGCCCTGGCATCTCAAAAGGCGTACGGCACGGCTGTCACTGACCCCGTCGAGCTGCTGAAGCACATGGACAACGTTGCCGTGCTGATCGTGGCAATCCTCGCCATCGCCATCGCCACCGTCGGCATCAACATCATCTTGAACTTTGTTTCACCCTCGTATGATTTCTCCAACGTCGCACCGAAACACATCAGTTTCCGCACGGGTGGTGTCATCACGGCCATCCTGGCTCTCGTGGTCATGCCGTGGAAGCTGTACGCGAATCCCATTGCGGTGAACTACTTCATTGGCGGCGTGGGCGCGTTGATGGGCCCTTTGCTCGGCATCGCCCTGGTCGACTACTACCTGATCCGCCGAGGTGCCGTCGACCTGGATGCGCTGTACAGCGATTCTGCTGACGGAGCGTACTACTACAAGAATGGATTCAACCAGAAGTCGGTGATCAGCCTGATCGTCGCCGGCGTGGTCGCCGTCGCCGTCGCATACATTCCGGCGTTGGGATCTCTCGCTCACTTCTCGTGGCCGATCGGCGTCGTGCTGGGTGGACTCCTGTGTATCGCGTTGAACTGGACGACGTTCCGTGGTCACGGCGTAGAGAGTTCCGCAAGCGTCATGGCGCCCGAGACAGAGGCGGAACGACGGGCCGACACCGTTGAACAGCGCAGCATGCCGCGATCGTCCGAGCAGGGCACGGTGCCGGAGAGCTAGGCGAGGGACGGCGACGACCGGGTCACACCGGCAGGTGGCTTCTCCTGCAGGTGCGGCACCTGGCCACGGCCGCCGAATCGAGTATCAAGTGAAGGGAGGTTGCGTATGTCTCTGGATCAATCCTCACCGTCTGAGCTTCCGTCCGAGGAGCGATTGACGACCGACCTCGAAGAACTGTCGACGATTCGCTCGGACGAGGCCGGCTGGACACGAACGGTCTTCTCCGATCCTTATCGTGCCTCGCGAGACTGGATTCGCGCCAGGATGGAGCAAGCCGGACTCGAGGTGCATGGTGACTCGGCGGGAAACCTCGTCGGGATCCTGGCCGGTACGAATCCGGCGGCGCCGGCATTGATTACGGGATCTCACACCGACACGGTCCAGGCCGGGGGCCGTTTCGACGGCAGCGTCGGGGTCCTGGGCGCGATCGAGGTCGCGCGGCGACTGCGCGAGACCGGGACCCGCCTCACCCGGGATCTGATCGTGATCGACTTCCTGGGCGAGGAGCCCAACGATTTCGGGCTCAGCTGCTTGGGCAGTAGGGCCCTCAGCGGCGGCGTGACGGGCAGTCATCTGGACCGTCGTGACCACTCGGGGCACACGCTGGGCGAGTCATACGCTGCCTTTGGGCTGGACCCCAACGCCGTGTTGGGCACAGACTGGCTCCGTCGCCGCAGGCTGCACCGATATGTCGAGTTGCACATCGAGCAGGGGCCCCTGCTCGAACGGCGTGGATCTTCAATCGGTATCGTGACGGCAATCGCCGGGATCGAGCGCCTGCTGGTCAAGTTCTCCGGTCGCTCCGATCATGCCGGGACGATGCCGATGAGCGACCGGCGTGACGCTCTGGTCGCTGCTGCCGAGGCTGTGCTGACGATCAATCGGGAGGGTTGCGGTGCGCCGGTTCACGGTGTTGCCACGACCTCACGGATCGACACGGTCGGCTCCCCGAATGTCGTGCCCGGCACGGCATCGCTCAGCGCGGAGATGCGCAGCATCGATCCCGACTGGCTCTCCTCGACGAAGATACGACTGGCCGAGGAGATTCGTGACTCCGCCCAGGAGCGCGGCGTGGACGTGGCCATGGACTGGTGGACCGACAACACGTGCCAGCCGACCAGCACGAGCATCCAAGACACCATTGCCGACGTCGCCGACGCGATCGGGCTGTCCTGGGAGGCCGTGCCGAGCGGAGCCACTCATGACGCGGTCCATCTTGCCGGGCTGTGCCCGATGGGCATGATTTTCGTCCCATCGCGAGACGGACGAAGCCATTGCCCCGAGGAGTACACGCCGATAGAAGACATCACCACCGGTGTACGGGTGCTCGCTGCCACGCTGCAACGCCTGGACGCGCAGGATCGTTGACCCGGAACTCCCGCACGCACGGGTGGTGTCGACTCGGGCAGCGTGGCAGCCGGCAAGCCTGTCTCACATGAGGTATTGGCTGAGACCTCTTCTGAGGTACTGTCCGTCGGACTTGCTTCCGAGATAACGGTCGGCGTCGACGATCACGCGTCCGCGGGACAGCACGGTGTCGACATGCCCGTCTATCTCGTATCCCTCCCAGGCCGAGTAGTCGATGTTCATGTGGTGGCTTTCGTTCACGCCGATCGAGGTGTGGCCCTTCGGGTCGTACACGACGATGTCGGCATCTGCACCGGCTGCGATGACTCCCTTCTTCCCATACAGCCCGAACATGCGGGCGGGAGTCGTCGAGACGAGTTCGACCCACCGCTCCAACGTCAGATGGCCCTCCACGACGCCTTGATAGATCAAGTCGATCCGGTGTTCCACCGAGCCGATCCCGTTCGGAATCTTGCGGAAGTCATCTCGGCCCAACTCCCGCTGACCCTTGAAACAGAACGGGCAGTGGTCGGTCGCGACAACGTTCAGCACGTTGGTGCGCAGGTCCCGCCACAGCTCGTCCTGATGGCCCTCCGCGCGGGACCGCAACGGAGTCGAGCACACCCATTTGGCGCCTTCGAAGCCGACTGCCCCCAGTTGTTCCTCCAGCGACAGGTAGAGGTACTGCGGGCAGGTCTCCGCGAAGACGTTCTGGCCGCGAGATCGGGCGGCGGCGATCTGATCCGCAGCCTGCTTCGCGGAGACGTGAACGACATACATGGGGGCCCGCGTGATGTCTGCGAGCATGATCGCCCGGTGGGTGGCCTCCTCCTCCGCCTGCCAGGCACGCGCCACGCCGTGGTAATACGGGCCGACCTTTCCTTCCTGCACGAGTTGCTCGGCCAGCACATCGATCACCGGCCCGTTCTCGGCATGCATCATCGTCATCATCCCGGTGTCGGCCCCGATCTGCATGGCCTTGAGGATTTGAGCGTCGTCGCTGTAGAAAACCCCGGGGTAGGCCATGAACAGTTTGAAGCTCGTCACGCCCTCGTCGGGCAAGGTGCGCAGAACCTTCAGTGCGTCATCGTCCACGCCCCCGACGATCTGGTGGAAGCCGTAGTCGATGGCGCAATTGCCGTCTGCCCATTCGTGCCACTGCGCAAGACCGTCCAGGACTCGCTCGCCGTGTCGCTGAATCGCGAAATCGATGATCGTCGTGGTGCCGCCCCATGCCGCGGCACGCGTGCCGGTCTCGAATGTGTCGCAGCCCACTGTGCCGCCAAAAGGCATCTGCATGTGAGTGTGCGGATCAACTCCACCAGGGATCACATACTTCCCGGTGGCGTCGATCACCCTGTCCACACCAGACGCCAGGTGAGCGCCCAACACGGTGCTGGAGGGGTCGAGGACCGCCGCGATCCGCTCCCCGTCGATGAGAACGTCCGCGGTGCCTCTGCCGGTCGCCGAAATGACGGTTCCGCCCCGAATCAAGGTCGTAGTCATCGTGTTCGCTCCGTCCAATCAGGGCTTCGTGATCAATTCGTATGCGTCGGGCCGGCGATCCCGATAGAACTGCCAGTTGTATCGGGTGCGCCGGATCAGATCCAGGTCAAGATCACGCAGCAGCAGTTCCTCGTCCTCTTCGCTGCCCTTGTCGCCGACGAAGTTTCCGGTCGGGTCGACGACATAAGACGTGCCGTAGAAGTCGACGGCGTCGTCGCCGAATTCGTCGGTCTCGCGGCCAACCCGGTTGGGCACGCACACGAAGTAGCCGTTGTCTCCCGCTGCAGCAGGCTGCTCCAGTTCCCAGAGTCGGTTGGACAACCCGGGCTTGGAGGCGTTGGGGTTGAAGACGATTTCGGCACCCGCCAACCCGAGCTCTCGCCAACCTTCGGGGAAATGCCGGTCGTAGCAGATGGTTACGCCGACCTTGCCGACGGCGGTGTCGAACACGGGCCAGCCGAGATTGCCGGGCCTGAAATAGAACTTCTCCCAGAACTTGTCCAGGTTCGGGATGTGGTTCTTCCGATACTTCCCGAGGTATGAGCCGTCAGCGTCGATGACCGCGGCGGTGTTGTACAGAACCCCGGTGTTCTCCTCCTCGTACAACGGGAGGACGGTCACCATCTTGTACTGCTTGGCGAGATCCTGGAACATGCGGGTGGTCGGGCCCGGCACCTGTTCGGCATACTCGTAATACTTACTGTCCTGCACGATCCCGAAATACGGCCCGTTGAACAACTCCTGGAAGCAGATGATCTGGGCGCCCTGTTCAGAGGCTTGCCGCATGAGGTCTGCGTGCTTCTTGGTCATCGACTCCTTGTCCCCGGTCCACTTTGCTTGGGTGAGCGCGACGCGAATGGTAGTCATGATGGGTTCCTACTCCTCTTGATCGTTCAGATGTGGGTCCCTGGCGGAGGCCCCGTCAACGAACATGCAGCGGGCCGGTCACGGATCGGCGTGGCGCCAGCGTGCCCAGGTGCTCCGACCGCCGGATGAACTGACCGTGCCCGGGCCCGCCCGTGACCCTCCCGTCTTCGTAGACGACGGTGCCTCTGCTCATGACCAGCTCGGGCACGCCGGTCACCTCCCTGCCCTCGAAGGCGCAATAGTCCACCTGTGACACCTGCGTCTCCACCGACAGCGTTTCCGCTCGCTCAGGGTCGAACACGACGAGGTCGGCGTCGCTGCCGATCGCGATGGTGCCCTTGCGGGGGAAGAGCCCGAACAACTTTGCCGGAGTGGTCGACAGGAGGTCGACCATCCGGTTGAGGCTGATGTGCCCGGCGCGGACACCACCGTCATAGACCAACTGCAGGCGAAGCTCCACGCCCGGCCCACCGTTCGGAATCTTGCTGAAGTCGTTCAGCCCTCGATCCTTCTGGCCCTTGAAGCAGAATGGGCAATGGTCGGTAGAGATCACCGACAGGTCGTGGAATGCGAGTCCCCGCCACAATGCCGCCTGGTTCTCCCGGGCCCGCGCAGGTGGGGTGAAGACATACTTCGCGGCCTCGAACCCCTCTGCCTCATAGACACTCTCGTCGAGAAACAGATATTGAGGGCAGGTCTCTGCATAGGCGAATTGCCCCCGCCCGCGGGCCTCGGCGAGGTGTTGCAACGACCGTTCGGCCGATAGATGCACGATATAGATCGGAGCGTTGGCGATCTCCGCGATCGCGATGGCACTGTGCACAGCCTCGGCCTCCGCCAGAGCCGGCCGAGTGACTGCGTGATAGCGGGGCCCGGTCCTGCCCGATTCGAGAGCTCGTCGCACGAGGGCGTCGATGACTCCCCCGTTCTCCGCATGCATCATGGTCAGCATCCCCTGCTCACCCGCCGCCGACAGGGCCTCGAAGATCGTCTCGTCATCAACCATGAACTCGCCCTTGTAGGCCATGAAGAGCTTGAAGCTGGTCACGCCTTCCTTGACTAGCCGGGGGACATCCTGCATCCTCCCGCCGGCCAAGTCCCGGATGATCATGTGGAAGCCGACGTCGACGTGCGGCTTGTTCGCCTCGAGCTTGGCCTGCCACTTCTCTAAAGTCTGAAGAAGGCTCTCACCGAACTCCTGGACCGGGAAGTCGATGATCGTCGTTGTCCCACCCTTTGCGGCCGCCGCGGTGCCGCTGGTGAACGTATCGATGGTCTGCGTGCCGACAGACGGCCATTCCATGTGTGTATGCGGATCTACACCGCCGGGCAGCACCAGCTTTCCCGATGCGTCGATGACACGGTCGGCGTCGACCTCGATGCCACTGCCGATCAATGCGATCACGTCATCGTCAACCAGGATGTCCGCGACGTAGTCGTCGACAGCGGTGATGACGCGACCGTGACGAATCAAGGTACGCACGCTACTCACTTCCAAACAATCTGTAGAGTACAACTGACGCCACGCAAACGTTTGCTCGCACGATATTGATGAGGCTATGCGGCGCCTGGAGGCCCGTCAAGGGGTCGCATGGGGTAGCCGAGAGCACCCGCCGGCGACTGGCGCGTTCCCTGCGTCGCCCACGGCGCCGTCAACCCCGTGCGACAGTCGATGCCCGAATCTGAAGTCGGGGCCGCAAAACCCTTGAGCGGACCCGCTCCCCGCGCATGCGCCGCAGGAGCATCTCGATACTCTTGGCGCCCATCTCGAACAGCGGAGAACGGACCGATGTCAGCGGGACCGGCATCTCGGCCGCAATATCGAGATCGTTGAACCCCACGACAGCTACGTCGCGTGGAGCCGACAGACCGCGGTCGCGCATCGCAGCCAGGACTCCGACCGCAGCGAAATCACTTGCTGCAAAGATGGCAGTCGGCGGAGACGGGAGGTCCAACAAATAACTGCCCGCCGCGTGTCCGCCGTGGACCTCGAACCCGGGGGACGCCACGAGGTCATCGGCGACCGGAAATCCCGCATCAGCATAGGCCGACCGAAAACCCTGAGTACGGTCTGCACCCGTACTCGCGTGCGGATCACCGCCAACGACACCGACGCGTTCATGCCCCAAGGAGAGCAGGTGCTCGGCCGCGAGGCGGCCGCCCGCAAGGTCATCCGTCGACACCGACACCTGCCCAGGCATCCGCCGCATCGCGAGAATGTATGGAACCCCGCAACGCCGCAACTGTGGTAGCAGGTTCGCATCGGTACGAGAATCGGTGATGACCATCCCATCGACTTGACGAGACAGCATGAGATCCAGACGCGACTCCTGGATCTCCGGCCGATCTCGAGTGTTGACGACCACCGTGTTGTAACCGGCCGCAATCGCGGCCTCGTCGATCCCGTCATAGACAGTTGCTTGGACGAGATCGGTCAAGCGAGGGACCATCACGCCGATCATTCGGGATTGCCCGGTCCGAAGAGCCTGGGCAGTCGCGTTGCGACGATATCCCCTGGCAGCCGCAAGCCGCCGTATGCGGTCGGCGGTATCGGCGCCGACCCCGGACGAGTCATCGCTGAGCGCACGCGAGACGGTCGAGACATGCACTCCGAGTTCTCGTGCGAGGCTGGCCAGCGTCACTACGGCTGGGCGTGAACGAGAGTTAGTGCCCTGCATGGCCCCATCATGCCGCGCGCCTGCGCGCAATTCCTTCGAGCAGCCCGGGACACAGCCTGATCCGGACGACCCGGGCGATCAGACGTGTCTACTCTCACCCCCGGTAGGAGGCAACTCAATCATCACACGCTCCCTGCGCGCCGCGTGGTGCAGCAGTTCCAGGGCGCGCGCCGCGACCGGGGAGGACTCGGCGC
>CAYPQR010000050.1:0-11772 GCA_964412865.1 uncultured Intrasporangiaceae bacterium | reverse complement strand
ACAGCGTGGCCGCGACCTCGCTGCCGATGCCGAGCGCCAGCCATACCCAGCTCATGTGAGGTTCCCCGCCATGGATCGGAGCGAGTTCGCGCGGGGAGAACTTCGTAGGGTGTTCATCCGGTCACCTTCGCGCGGGACGATCCGAGCTCGACCAGGAGGACTCCAGCCGCGATTGCGACGATCCCCGCTCCCATCAGCCAGGTGAACGGGTCATCGAAGATGATCGCGGCGAGCACTGCCGTGAGCGCCACACCGCTGGCGCCCCAGATGCCGTAGGCGACGCCGATCGGCATCCCGTGATCGAGCACGAGTGTGAGACAGGCGAAGGCGGCGACGTAGCCCACGACGACCAGCATCAGCCACCACGGCTGATCCATCGATGCGCGCAGCGCCAGCGTCGCGGTGACTTCGGTGCCGATCGCACCGGCCAGAAGTCCCCATCCGGCCATCGAGGTGTTCGCGTCGTGCTCGAGGGGCACGGGCACGCTCGCCGGCATCGGCCGGTCGGCCGTGCGCACGAGCCGGCGCCTCATGCGGGGGCCGCCAGGACGTCGCGCATGAAATCGACGACCGCGGCCCGGTCCGCTGCCTCGGGGGCGAAGAGGCCCGTCGCGTCCGCCGCCCACAGGCCGTCGGCTGCGAGGCGCAGGGTCGTGAGGCGAGCCCGCTCGTCGGCGGGCAGCCCGGCCGGCAGGTCGAACCACGGCGCGAGCCGCTCGACCCAGACCCTCGAATATGCGGGTCGGTAGGCGGCCTGCGTGAAGATCGCGAAGTCGGAGCGCGCCAACTGCCCGGTGGAGGCGACCTCGACATACGCGAAGATCCGCTGCGCCGGCGAGGACTGCTCGAACGGAATGCCGAGCGCGTCGCGCATCAGCGCCTCCCATCGGCCGGCCTGATGGTCGACGATCGCCAGCATCAACTCGTGTTTCGTCGGGAAGTGATACATCAGGCCGGCTTTGGTCAGGCCCGCCTCGTGGGCGACGGCTTCAAGCGTGATGTCGGCGCCACCCTCCGCGCCGACGAGCCGCAACGCCGCGTCGAGGATGGCGGTTCGCTGGCTCGGTCTCATGGTCGTTACTTTACCATCTGGACGGTAAAGTTTGCGGCCAGGGTCGGCCAACGGACCCCCAAAAAAGGACATAGTGTTGGGGCGCATGAGAAAGGTTCCACCAGCCCGGTCGTCGATGGACTGAGTCTGCCCGGTGGCGAATCGTGGCTCGATCGAAGCCAGCACACCATCGACCGCGCCAGCAATTCGTCACAGCATGGCACTAGGCCTAAAAGTGCGTGATCGCCTGGCCGAGCACGTGGACCATGCTCGAGCGACTAGAGGCATGGCGCGTGGGTCCGTCTTCTGGCTACGATGTAGCAGTTCCGGCCCCCACCGTCAGTGCGCACCGACCTGGATGCCCATCTGCTGTAGCCGAAAGCGGACACGTTGGGGTAGAAGGCGGCTCCGCTCTCCGCCTGGCCGTGCCCTGAGCACTACTCCGGTTAGGCAAACGGCGGCAAGTACTCCTGACGCAGCCCAGCCAAACGCCAATCCTGCGGCAAGACACAAAGCGACAAGATCAATCCCGTAGCAGGCGCTCCGAAGAAGACCAACTGGCAGCGCACCGGCGCTGGTGAAAACGATCAGGCCGAGTTCGGTCGGCGGGCGGCCAGAACGCCTGACCAGTCCTGCGGTGACCGAAAACCCCATCGTGACGGCGGCTCCGACTGGGAGCGGACCTCCAACTCCAGCGAGTGCTCCGACCAGGGCCGACAGGATCGTGGGCACCACGCACAGCACGACTGTGATCCTTCTCGGGGGTTGGGGAAGGAAACGCCACAATGATGTCGATCCCAGCCACGTTCGCAGCTTGAGTGCAGCCGAGGACCCGACCAGATATGCGACAACGCCACAGGTGACGACTGCAGCGGTTTTCCCGAATAGGGTGCCAGCCACCCATACGATCAGCACGAGAGACAGTCGTGACAGCAACTCGGCCCCTCGCCGCAGGCACCCCGTGACATCTCGGAGGAGGATATCCATCAAGGGTCCGCCGCGCCCCCTGCGACTGAGATACGTGCTGCGCCGTGCAAGACGGGAGCGATCCCCATGGGAGCGCAGCACCTCTTCATCCAGCATCGTCACCGACCCCGTGACCGCAGCTAGCATCTGACCGCCACGCACGAGCTCCATGGACTTCAGCGCCTGCAACCATGGTCGCCTGCGAGGAACAGCCCAGATTACGGTCGTCATCGCCACGAGGAAGACGGCTCCGGCCGCTGGCCAACCTATTGTCTCCAGGTGAATCGCAACCCCGGCGTGTACTCCTACAATGATCGCCACACACGAGCACAGAAGCATGGCGCTGGCTGCCCGGTCGAGGCGTCGAACAGGCCGCCTCGGCGCACGTTGAGACCGCACGGTCATCAGGTACAACGCATGCGTACTTACAACGCCGACAACGGCGCCGGCGACGAGCGGAAGCGGTTCGCTGGCCCCGGCGGCTACCACGACCACGGTTCCGCCGACCGCGCCAGCGCCTATGGACGACAGCACGCCGAGGCGAAAACTCCCACGCAGTAGACCCGCCCGATCCAGTGGAGTCGGCAATAACCAACGCGCGATCTGCGGACCCGCGGACACCGGCCCAATCACTGTGCACACCAGAACGAACGCCGATGCCCACGCCACCGCCAAACCCCAGGGAACCCATCCCGGAGATCCAGCCAGGTGACCACCGTTTGCTCCGAAGGATCGCCCGACTGCCGTCAGCAGCAGAGCCACGACTAAGGCGAGTCCCACGAACACTGTGTAGACATCCGCAGCACTGGACTCTTTGCCCCTGCGTGCGCGCGATTTCAGAGCCAACATGACCTCGTGCCCACGGTCAACACTCACAGGCGCAACCTTTCCACCGCCAGGACTCTCGCCCCGCAGGCACGTTGCAGAGCCGGATCATGCGACGCCATCAGAACACACTTCCCCCGTCGAGCCCGGCGCTCCAAGTAATCGCCGAGCCAAGCGCGACCCTGCTGGTCCAAGCGCTGCTCCGGCTCGTCCAGAATGAGCAGATCCCATGGACGGACACATGCTTGAGCCAGGGCGAACCGCTGCGTCTGGCCGGAGCTTAGTCCGTCCGGCACACGGTCCGCGACGCTCTCAATGCCCAGCTCCCCAAGTGCTTCGTCTGCCACACCCGCGTCAGCATCATGGGCATGGGCGAACAGCGCTAGGTGCTCGCGCACTGTCATGTCGCCGAAACACGCCCAGTCATCCAGCAGAGCACACACGCGCCGACGCACTGCGGGCGATGTCTCGTCGTATGGTTCGCCGTCGAGCGAGATCGCCCCGCTGTCGGGGTAATCGGCGCCGACAATGCACCGCAGGGTGGTCGTTTTACCAGCGCCGTTGGCCCCAACGAGCGCGACGACGTCCCCCTCTCGCACCTCGAAGCTGAGGTCTTGCACCACCGGAACACCACCAAACTCCTTGCAAAGACGCTCTACTTTCAGCACCCGCCGCGCCCCTTGGCTCTTGTGGGCATCGCACGTCCCCCGTTAGCGTCGACATCGTTACCACCGGCCGCCATGATCACTGCCTGCAGAGACGGCAAGTGGAACCCTGTCCTCGCCTCATACGCGCCCGAAGCTGTGCTCATAGCGGGCCCAGTACGTGCAAACCGGACGTTCGGACGCTCCTCAAGCCTTCGGAGTTGCTCCGCAATGATGGCATTCTCGCCCGGGAACGCCGACGCTACACCAATCGGCCGCCGAGTGACCTGCAACGCCATGAGCGCGGGCGTGTCAGTAAAACCGATTGCGAGCCGCATTGCACATTGAATCGTCGCGGGGAAATAGCATGTCCGACGCCGCTTCGTCGGGTATCAATACAGTAACGATCCGATAGCTATTTATTACCCGTGCCATCTGGTCTGCTCCTTTCCGGGGCCCTGCCGCAGAGCCCAACACTCAGCAGCGAAGACTGGCGGGCCGACGACCCAAACCTCCTTATCGCACTGGACGATCCGGTAGCGAAGTAGTAGGCAGAGCGCACGCCTGCGTTCCCCCTGGAAGTCGATGCCGATTCCGCGACACCAAGCCATACACTCGTCGCACGGCCACTTGAACAGCATCGGTTCTCAAAACGACTCCCACCAGCCGCCAGGGCATCTTGGCGAAGGCCAGGGACTCAGCGATTCCACCACTGCCCCATGAGATCGAGCCGTCCTCCCACAGTAGTGGGATCTCGCGAGTCGCACGCTCCCTGTCGACACCAGCTACATCCAAATCAACTGATTGCATCGGTACGACCTCGATCTCAGAGACGCGCTCCCCGATCCAACCTGCACAGCGAGTGCAGAAACCACAGCCCGCGTCGTACAACAGCTTTCCGCCCATAATGCGAGGTTCTCATATCCTGGCCGCGATCTGGTCCGCGCTGCTCGATACGCCCTCGACGTCGTCTCGTGCTACTCGACCAGCCAGGGTGAGCCCTACTCGACCAGCCGGGGCTCGGCCGGCCGCTCTGGCGCGAAAAGTGCTCTCGCCGCGGGGCGTTGGACCCACGCGCCGAGCAGGGCACCGATGAGCAGCATTGCCAGCGCCATACCGGTCAGCATCAGGCGCCATGGCACGAGCACGACGAGCCCGGCACCCGCGGCGATCGCAACCACCTGGGGTATGCCGACCATGGCGTCACCGGTCGTCGACACCCTCGCCATGAGGCGGCTCGGGGTGCGCACCTGCATGAGGGTATTGATGGCCACCACCATGACCGGCAGGCCGAACCCGGCCGGCACGGCTGCGGCCAGCACCACCCAGATGTGTGGCGCTGCGGCCATCGCCGCCATCGAGACCGCAAACAGCCCCAGGGAGATCACCATCGCGCGGACGTGACCGATGCGCGAGATGATCGCGCTCGACGTGAGGCCGCCGGCCAGCGCCCCGACCCCCTGCACCGTCACGATGACCGCGACAAAGGTCGCCGGCTTGTCAAACGCATCGGCGATGGCATAGACGAGCGACTCGATGAAGCCGAAGGCGAAGATGCAGCCGGCGACCGCGAGGAGCGGATACCACAGCGCTTTGTCGCGATGCACGTGCACGAAACCGGCGACGAACTCTGCGCGCCAATGCATCTCGGGCGGTTCGACCACGTCGCGGTCGACCCGCAGCATCGCCACCGTGACCAGAGCCACGGCATACATCACGAGCACGAGCAGGATCACGCTGTCCATGCCGAATGCGGCGTAGAGGCTGGCCCCGAGCATCGGTCCGAAGAGCCGCAGGCCCTCACGGAAGCTGCTCGTCGACGCATTCGCGTGCACCAGCGTCTCGGAGGGGACGATGAGCTTCAGCAGTCCCGTGACCGCGCCGGGCAACATCACCAGAGCCACCCCATAGGCGAACGCCACGACGTAGATGATCCACACATGACTCTCGTCGTGCACGAGTGCGAGCGGCAGCAGCGACAGCGCCGCGATCGGATATCCCGCCAACAGGAAACTGCGACGTGGGAATTGGTCGACGATCCACCCGAGCAGCGGCGCCACGATCGACGGCGCCGCCACCCAGAAGAGGGTGAGGCCCGCGGCCCCGCTGGAACCGGTCAGCGACTTGACCCAGATGCCGAAGGTGAGCAGCAGCACCGAGTCGGCCACCATCGTGGCGGCGAGAGCGACGAACAGCCTGCGGAATGCCGGGATCGCGAAGGCCTGTCTCATCGGTCGCTCTCAGACTCGTGGGGTGACTCTTTTCGGGGTCCTCGCGAAGTATCGACCGACGAAGGAGGGAGAACTTCGTGGGGCGACTCGACGCTGGTGAGCGCCAGGCCGTAGACGAGCCGGGCACCTTCCGGGATCGGCTCGTCGCCGGTCAGCCGGCCGTGGTGCTCCAGCAGCAGCTTCCCGACCTTCTCGGCCAGCTCGGTCGCCTCGTCACGGGTCAGGTAGGTCGCCATCTGCGTCGCGCCCAGATCCCAGTCGTCGCCGGCTCGGCTGTTGCGCAGGAACCGGGCTGCCTCGCGCTCCACCATCAGCGCCTGTAGCGTCCGCGCGGCCTGCCCGAACGCCTCCGCCTCGGGCTCATGCGGCTCCAGCGCGCCGAAGCTCATCCCGATCGTGGTCATGCGCCACGGCCGGCGCCGCCCCTGGCCGTCGTGGGTCTCCTCGACGAAGCCGTATTCGGCGAGCTTGCGCAGATGCCACGAGCAGTTCGCGGGCGTCTCCCTCAGCCGCTCGCCGAGCTCACTGGCCGTCATCGCGCCATGCACGGCGAGCTGCTCGATGATGTCCATCCGCAGCGGGTGGGCGAGCGCCTTGAGTTCCGCGACGGTCCGCAGCCGTCGTCCGTCGAAAGACATGTTTCGACTCTATGTGATCGAAATCTCTCTTTCAATACCCCTCTCGGATTCGTGATCTTCGAATCCGAAGTATTAGCGTTCCGTGAGTGCGTCATAACATTCACTTACGTCTCCGGTGGCCCGCGCTGGGCCTGCTGGCGCTGATCTTCGTCGCCGCCTTCGCGGCCGCGCCACGCGCATCGGCGGCCGCGGCGACAGCGCCCGCGAAGGACTCGGCCGGCATACCGAAGGTGCTCGAGGTCGGCACCGAAGGGGTGTATGCGCCGTTCAGCTATCACGATTCGTCGGGCAAGCTGGTCGGCTTCGACGTCGACCTGATGCGCGCGATCGGCAAGCGGATGGGCGTGAAGGTGAAGTTCGTCGAGACGCCGTGGGATTCGATGTTCGCGGCTCTCAAGGCACACCGGTTCGACGTGGTCGCCAACGAGGTCACCGTCAACCCGGCGCGCACGAAGCTCTACGCCCTCTCGACGCCGTATGTGACGACCGGCGGGGTCGTCGTCACACGCTCAGGCGACCACTCGATCCATACGCTGAAGGACCTGAAGGGCAAGACGGCCGCCGAATCGATCACCAGCAACTGGTCGAAGGTCGCGAAATCGGCGGGGGCCGAGATCAAGTCGATCCAGGGCATGACCGAAGCCATGACGCTGCTGCGCCAGGGCCGCGTCGACGCCGTCGTCAACGACGAGCTCGCGGTGAAGTCGTATCTCGCGACGACGAAGAACACCAACGTCAAGATCGTGAGTCACACACAGGACAAGAGCCGCTCGGCGTTCGCGGCGCTCAAGGGCAGCCCGGTGATCCCCGCCATCGACAAGCAGATCACGGCGATGCGGGCCGACGGATCACTGAAACGCATCTACGACACGTACTTCGGCTCGAAGAGTGCCTCGGCACCGAAACCGGCCGCAGCGCAGCAGGCCGCACCCGGCACCTGGCAACTCATCAAGGACAACGCCTGGCCGATGCTCAAAGCGACGATCACCGGCACGATCCCGCTCACCGCGATCAGCTTCGTCATCGGCCTGGTCATCGCCCTGCTCGTCGCGCTCGCGCGCATGTCGAGCCAGCTCGCGCTGTCGTCCGCGGCCCGCTTCTACATCTCGATCATCCGCGGAACTCCCCTGCTGGTGCAGCTTTTCATCATCTTCTATGCCATGCCTCAAGCGGGCCTGAAGATCGACCCGTTCCCTGCGGCCGTCGTCGCCTTCAGCCTCAACGTCGGCGGGTATGCGGCCGAGATCATCCGCTCCGCCATCCAGTCGATCTCGTCCGGGCAGCGGGAGGCCGCCGCGACCATCGGCATGGACTACCGCACCACGCTGAGACGCGTCATCCTCCCGCAGGCGGCACGCACCGCGGTGCCACCCCTGTCCAACACCCTGATCTCGCTGGTCAAGGACACCTCGCTGGCCTCGACCATCCTGGTCACCGAACTGCTGCGCCGTGCACAGGTCGCGGCCGCGCCGACCTACGAATTCTTCGCGATGTATGGCGTGGCCGCGCTCTACTACTGGGTGATCTGCATGGTCCTCTCGTTCGCGCAGGGGCATGTTGAGACCCGTATGAGCAGGTTTGTCGCAGCATGACGAATCCGACCGCCACCCGATCCCGGTGAGGAGCCCCCATGAGTGACCTGGTCTCTGCCACCGCCGTGTCCAAGAGATTCGGCGACAACCTCGTGCTGTCCGACATCTCCTTCCAGGTGAAGTCCGGCAGCGTGACGGTGATCCTCGGACCCTCCGGGTCGGGCAAGACCACTCTGCTGCGCGGACTGAATGCACTGGAGCTGTTCGATTCCGGGCGAGTGCGCATCGGCGAGATCGACGTCGACTTCGACACCGTCACACCGAACCGGCGCGGGCGACTGCCCGCCGCCGACCGACGGCTCATCCGGCGCTACCGCGGTCAGAGCGGAATGGTCTTCCAGGGCCACAACCTGTTTCCGCACCGGACCGCGCTCGACAACGTGCTCGAGGGCCCCGTCGTCGTCCAGCGCCGCCCGCGCGAGGAGGCGCGCGCCGACGCGCTGGCGCTGCTGGACAAGGTCGGACTGGCGCAGCACGCCGACAAGTATCCTCATCAGTTGTCCGGCGGGCAGCAGCAACGAGTCGGCATCGCCCGGGCGCTCGCCCTGCGCCCCGAACTCGTGCTCTTCGACGAGCCGACCTCCGCTCTCGACCCGGAGCTGGTCGGCGACGTGCTCGCGGTCATCAAGGACCTGGCATCGGAAGGCCACACGATGGTGATCGTCACGCACGAAATCAAATTCGCCAAGCAAGTGGCCGATCAGGTGCTCTTCATCGACGGCGGTGCCGTGGTCGAGCGCGGACACCCGGACGACGTCATCGGACACCCGAGCAACGAACGGACCAAGGCCTTCCTGCGGCGCATCCTCGAACCCATCTGATGCGGCGGTGCCCGTCAATCTGGGCTGGTCCCGGACCAACGTGCGCCCGCATGCTACCGACGTAGGGGCCCAGGTTCATACAGCAGAGTGATGTGCAGCGGGACGACCCCCACCTACCGTCAACATCATGACGAACAGGGATATTTGCAGCGCGCCCGCAGCACCGACCATCCGCGGCGCGCCCGTTATCGAACTGCGCGACGTGACAAGGACTTACGGCAAGCAGAGCGCCGAGGTGCGCGCGCTGGACGGCGTCAGCATGCGATTTCCTAGCGCGAAATGGATTGCGGTCATGGGACCTTCCGGTTCCGGTAAGTCGACCCTGCTGCACTGTGCGGCGGGCTTGGAGACGGTAACGAGTGGAGAGGTGTTCCTCGCGGGCGCCGATATCACCGGGGCCTCCGACGAGGAGTTGACCGGCCTGCGCAGAGACACGATTGGTTTCGTATTCCAGAGCTCCAACTTGATCGGGTCTCTGACGGCCGAGCAGAACGTGGCCCTCCCGCTGCGGCTCGGCGGCCACCGCGTCTCAATGCGGGGTATCAGGGACGTGCTGGCGAACTTGGGTCTCGCCGATCGTCGTAAGCACCGACCCCGTGAGCTTTCCGGCGGCCAGCGGCAGCGTGTGGCCATCGCCCGGGCCATGGTCGCGAGGCCGGCAGTGCTTTTCGCCGACGAACCGACGGGAGCCCTCGACTCCTCGTCGGCCCGAACAGTTCTCGACCTGCTCCGCGGCATGGTCGACACATGGGGCCAGAGCATTGTCATGGTGACCCACGATCCGGCCGCTGCGGCCCGCGCCGACACCGTGCTGTTCCTCTCCGATGGCCGGATCGTCGACAACGCGCAGCACCCGACGGCGGCCGAAGTCGCCGAGCGTCTCGCGGCATTGGAGGTATGAGGCGTGTTTCGACTGTCCGCCAGCACCTTTCGCGAGCAGTGGCAGCTGTTCATCGGCTCGATCATCACGGTGGCCATCGGTGTGGGCCTCGTGCAATCGTCGCTGCTCATTCTCGTCACCGCAGCGACATTCGAGGCTCCGCCCGAACTCTCGACCCTGGAACGCGCACAGTTGCTGGACAGCTACGTCTTGGCCATCCCGGTGGTCGGCGTCACGCTCGCACTCGCGCTGTTCCTGACCATCTTCATCGTCAGCTCGACGTTCGCGTTCACCGTCGCCCAGCGCAGACGAGATCTCGCCCTACTGCGTCTGACGGGCGGCCATCGGAAGCAGGTGCGCAGACTTCTGCTGGGCGAAGCGACACTCCTCGGAGCCACCGGCACGGCGCTCGGTGTGCCTCTCGGTGTGGGACTGATGCAGCTGCAGACGCACTTGCTCGTGAGCTTCGAGCTCCTCCCGTCGGGATTCCAACCTGAGTGGAGGATGTGGGCACTCGCCGTGTCGGTGGCCATCGGTATCGGTGTGGCGCTTGCCGGCGTGCTGGCCGCCTCTCGCCGCGCGGGACGCGTGCGGCCGTTGGAAGCGCTGCGCGGCACCGGGCACGAGGCGCGTGTGATGACAGCGCCACGTTGGTTCATCGGCGTGTTCATGCTGGCCCTCGCAGCTGCGCTGATGATCATCGCTCAGTCCGTGGACCCGTCCGGCGCGATGCCGCTGCTGATGCTCGTGACGCTCGCGGCGGCGACCGGGCTCTCCACGTTGAGCCCACTCCTCGTCCCGGTGTTCGGCCGGGTGCTCGGCCTGCTCATGCGCGGTCGCACGATCGGCACGCTGGCCTCGGCAAACCTTCGCGACGGAGCGCGAAGGAGCGCCGCAACGGCGGCGCCCCTGATCCTGCTCTTCGGCCTCTTGGTGGGACTGTTCGGCGCCTCGCTCTCGAACACGGCGGCAGCAGAGGTGACGTTGCAACGCGATACGGCGGCGGATCTTGTCGTCACCTCCACGGTGGACGAGGCGAGCCGCGTCTCCGGGGTCTCGGGCGTCGCGTCGACATCCACCGAGACCGACGTGCCGCTCGTCATGATGAACGTCGCGCATGACGATGACGAACTCGGCGGAGGTATGGAGTCCGGGGACGCTCGAGTGATCGATCCGCAGGCCTACCTGCAAGCGCATCACACGAAGGCGGAGTCGGGTTCGCTCAAGGCCCTGCAGGGCCACGCCGTTGCTCTGGGGCCCGGGCGCTCCGGCGAGCTGGGGTACTCGGTCGGTGACACAGTCCACCTGACGATCGGAGACCGAGAGATGAAGCTGCCGATCGTCGCGGCACTGCCCATCGAGCCGTACGGCGGACCAGATCTGCTGTTGCCCAAAGGAATCGCTCCGGCTTCGGTGCTGAAGTCGGCGACGGCGCAGACGTTCGTGTCGACGGAAACGGGCGCCGATCGTGAGGCGGTGGGCGACGATATCCGGGCGGCGGTGTCCGGAACTGTCGACGACGTCGACGTATGGGTGCGGCACCAAGCAGACGCAGCGGAAGACGCCCAGTTGCGCATCTTCACCATCCTCCTCGGGACGGCAAGCCTGTATGCGCTCTTCGCGGCGATCAACGCGGTGGTGATTGCTGCTGCCGATCGTCGAGCCGAGTTCGCCGCGGCCAGGTTGAGCGGCCTCACCAGAAGGCAAGTGGTGCGAATGGCGGTGTTGGAGTCGGAATCCGTCGCCGCGATCGGGATCCTGCTGGGTGCCGTGGCCGCGTCCGGGGCAATCCTCGGCATGCGCAACGCGCTCGAACGCATGACGGGTGTCAGCATCGTCGAACTACCGTGGCTCGCCATCGCCGCCATCGTCGCCGGCCTGTTCCTCGTCGTCGGCCTCACCAGCTTGGCGACGGCGCGGTCCGCGACCCGGGTGAATCCGGTTGCGCTGGTGGGCGATGACTGAGGTGCGGCACGCATCTATGGCTGCCACCGGCTTGGCAACGCCGGCTCAAAGGTCGCTGACAACTGGCCTGGCAACGCATCCTCGGACGTCGCTACCAACCGGCTTGGCAACGCATCTTACGAGGTCTCGCTCCCCCGCGCGCTGCGCTCCATGCGGGAG
>CAYPQR010000049.1:0-11786 GCA_964412865.1 uncultured Intrasporangiaceae bacterium | reverse complement strand
CCTGGATGATGACCGAGAGGGTGATGATCACGAACAGCCCGCCGAGGATCACCATCAGCAGCTCGGTGCGCGTGGTGATCGCCATGCCCGCCAGCGCCCCGCCGAGGGCCAACGAACCGGTGTCACCCATGAAGATCTTCGCGGGTGAGGCGTTCCACCAGAGGAATCCGAAGCAGGCGGCCATGACGCACGCCGCGACCACCGCGAGGTCGAGCGGGTCGCGGACCTCGTAGCACTTGCCGCTGAAGTGGTATTCACAGTTCTGGTTGAACTGCCACACACTGATCAGCGTGTAGGCGCCGAAGACCATCGCGCTGGCTCCGGTGGCGAGCCCGTCGAGCCCGTCGGTGAGGTTCACGCCGTTGCTCGTCCCGGCGATCATGATGTTGGCCCAGATGACGAACAGCAGGATGCCGAGCCCGGTGCCCGCGAAGGCCAGGTTGACGGCGGTGTCGCGCACGAAGGAGATGTTGAAGCTCGCGGGCAGACGGCCGCCGACATCGGGCCACTGGGTGGCGAGGATCGCGAAGACGACGGCGACGGCGGTCTGGCCGATCAGCTTCTCGTAGGAGCGCAGGCCGAGGGAGCGCTGCCGAGAGATCTTGATCCAGTCGTCGGCGAACCCGACGAGCCCGAGCCCGACCATCAGGAAGAGCACGAGCACGCCGGAGACGGTCGGCGCGGACCAGGTGAGCACGTGGGCGAGGCCGTAGCCGAGCACGCTGGCGATGATGATGACGGCGCCGCCCATGGTCGGGGTGCCGCGCTTGGTGTGATGGGTCGTCGGTCCGTCGTCACGGACGAACTGTCCATAGTGCTTGCGCACGAGGAAGTTGATGAACAGTCGCGTGCCGAACAGGCTGATGACCAGGGCCACCAGCGCGCCGATGAGGACGAGCTTCACGAGGTGACCTCCGCGCCCGACTCGGCGACCAGCCGATCTCCCAGGTAACGAAGTCCGCTGTCGCGGCTGGACTTCAGCAGAATGACATCGTCCTCACGGGTCGTGACGGACAGCAGGTCGTGCGCGGCGTCGACGTCGTCGACCTGATGGACCTCGACTCCCCCGACGGCCCGTGCGCCCTCGGCAAGCATCGCCGCCCCGTCGCCGACGGCGATGAGCACGTCGATGCCGAGGTCCGACAGGGCGCGGCCGATCCGGTCGTGTGCGGACGGCGACATCTCCCCCAGCTCGAGCATCTCGCCGAGCACGGCGACGCTGCGCCGTCCCCCGGCCATCTGTGCGAGGGATCGCAGGGCCGCCGTCATGGAGTCGGGGTTGGCGTTGTATGCGTCGTTGATCAGCGTGATGCCGCTCGGCAACGCGTGGACCTCCATGCGCCACCGGCTCACGGCCCTCGCCGATTCGAGCCGTTCGGCGATGGTGGCCGGCGGTATGCCGAGCTCGTGTGCGGCCGCGGCGACGGCGAGTGCGTTGCCGACCTGGTGTGCGCCGTGCAGTCCGAGGTGGATGCGCAGGGGTTCACCGAGGCCCTCGAGGGTGAAGGTGGGACGCCCCATCGCGTCGAGTTCGGCCCGCGAGGAGCGGATCTGTCCACCCTCGCCGACGGTGACGACGCGGGCACGGGTCCGGGTCGCCATGGCCGCGACACGCTGGTCGTCGGCGTTCAGGATCGCCAGCCCGTCGGACGGCAGGGCTTCGACGAGGGCCGCCTTGGTGTCGGCGATCGCCTGCACGGACCCGAATTTGCCGACGTGGGCCGTGCCGACGTTGAGGACGATCCCGATGCGCGGAGGGGCGATGGTGGTCAGGTAGGCGATATGGCCGACCCCGTCGGCACCCATCTCGGCCACGAGGTATCGCGTCGATCCGGTGATGCGGCATACGGTCAGCGGCACCCCGACCTCGGAGTTCAGCGAGCCGACGGGCGCGACGGTCTCGCCGGTGCCCTCCAGCACGTGCGCCAGCATGTCCTTGGTCGACGTCTTGCCCGAGCTGCCCGTGATGCCGATGATCGTGAGGTGCGGCGCCCGGTCGACGACACCTCGGGCGAGGGCCGCGAACGCGTCCTGCACGTCAGGCACCACGACCGTCGGCGCGTCGCCCACCCGGTGCAGCCCGAGGACGGCGACGGCCCCGTGGTCCAGGGCGTCCGGCACGAACCGGTGGCCGTCGTCGTGCTCTCCGATCCGCGCGACATACAGTCCGCCGGCACCGGCCTGACGAGAGTCGGTGACCACGGGCCCGTCGACGAGCACGTCCGGCCCCTGGAGCGCACCACCGGTCAGGCCGGCGATCTGCGCGAGTTGCAGCGGAATCATTTCTTTTCAGCGCCCGAGGGGTCGAAGGTGAACGGGTACAGCTTCGGCTTGGACGTGCTCGGTGGGATATGAGCGCGGTGAAGCGCGTAGGACATGATCTTCGAGAAGGTCGGTCCTGCCACTTCTCCTCCATAGATGCTGTGCTTGGTCGGGCGCTGCACGGTCACGGCGACGATGTACTTCGGGTGATTCGCGGGAGCGAACCCGATGAACGACGCCGTCTCACCGTTGTAGCGCTGCAGCTTCGGATCGTACCGGTCGGCCGTGCCGGTCTTCCCGGCGACGTTGTAGCCGGGCACACGCGCCTTGGGGGCCGTGCCGCCGTCGGTCACGACGCCCTCCATCATCCGGGTCACCTTCTTGGCGACGGACCGGGAGACGACTCGCTCGGGACTGCGATCGTCCCTCGGTGCCTGCCATCCTCCGGTGGAGCCGCGCACGCCCTTGATCAGCGTGGCGGGATCGCGCACCCCCAGGTTCGCGATGGTCTGGACGGCCTGCACCTCCTGGATCGCGGTGGCGGAGTATCCCTGGCCGTAGAGCACCGTGAACCGCTTGGTGCCGCTCCACGTCTTGTAATTGGGCAGGATGCCCGCCGACTCCCCCGGGAAGTGCAGGCCGCTGGTCTGGCCGAGACCGAACTTCTTCATGTATTCGTAGGTCGTCTTCGGCGACAGCCGTGATCCGGCCTTCATCGTGCCGATGTTGGACGACTCGCCGAGCACGCCGGCGAGGGTGAGGTTCTCGGTGCCATGCTCCTCGGAGTCGTGGAACGTCGTGCCAGCACGGGTCAGGGTCGGGGGCACGACGACGTGCGTGAGGGGGTTCGCCTTCTTCTGTTGCAGCAGCGCCGACATCGTGATGATCTTGCCGGTCGACCCGGGCTCGTAGACCTCGTTGAACGGGCGGGACCGCAGATAGCTCGGGGCATTCTGCATCGAGTTGTTGTCGAAGCTGGGGTAGGACGCGATGGCCTTGAGGTTGCCGTGCACGTCCATCACGACCGCGTCGCCGGACAGGGCGCCGAATTTCTTCACCGTCGCAGCGATCGCGTTCTGCGCATACCACTGCAGGTCGTTGTCGATGGTCAGCTTCAGGTCCTTGCCGTTCACGGCGGGCACGTCCTTGTACTTGCCCGACGCGATCACCGTGCCGTCCGGTGCGCGCTCGTACGAGCGCACGCCCGGGGTGCCGCTCAGCAGCGAGTTCTCCATCAACTCGATGCCGCCGCCACCTTTGCCGTTGGCGCCCACCCAGCCGAGCACCGGCGCAATGCTGGTGCCCTGCGGATACACCCGCTTGCCGGTGGGCTCACTGAAGATTCCCGGGATACCCAGCGACTGGACCTTCCGCCACTGCTCGGGAGTGGCGTCCTTCACGACATAGGCGAATCGTGCGTTCTTGTCGCTCGCGCTCTGCAGCCGAGCCAGCACATCCTTGGGGTCGGCGCCGACGATGCCGGAGATCTGGTGGGCGGCGCCGCGCAGCCCCAGCACCGTGGTCTTGTCGCCCTCCGTCTTGGCATAGGTGCGAGTCAGGGTCGGATCGGAGGTGATGTTCACCCGTGCGACCGTGTCGGCGAGCACCGTCCCGTCCGACGAGATGATCGACCCCCGCTGCGCGGGCAGCGTGACGTGGGCGAGCCGGGAGTCGAGGGCCTTCTTCGAGGTCGTCGCCGAGTCCAGCCCCTGGATGCGGAACAGCTGGGCCACGAACAGGCTGAAGACGAAAAGCGTGGCGACGAGGATGACGCGGCCACGCCGGCCGGGGTTGCCGATGCCCAGACGCACCGGGCGGCGTGGACCGCGCGGTGTGCCGGATGAGCGGCGCGGTGCGGTGGCGGGCCGCGCACGACGTGCCCCGGCGGTGCGGCGACCGGCCTGCGGGGGGCGGGCCCGGCCGCCACTGTGCGCACGGGCCTTACCGGTGCCCTGTCTCGTTGCCTTGCTGCTGGTGCCCCGCCGTGCCCGCTGCGCACCGGAAGCCGTCTGGCGTCCGGGAGTCGACGGCCTGCGGGGCTTGGTCACATGTCACCTCGTGGTCTTCTTCGTCTGTTTCGGGTTCGTCTTTTTCGGGCTTGACGTGTCTGTTGAGGACGGGCGCTTGTCGGTGGCGCTCTTCGCCCCGGACGAATCGCTCTTGCTGGTGGCCTTGTCCTTTGCCTTGTCCGAGTCCTTCGCCGCCGGTCGGTCGGTGCTCTTCGACGCCTTCTTCGCCTTCGTGGCCGGCTTGTGCTCGACCTTGACGATGCCGGAGGTCGCCGCCGCGGTGGCGGCCTTTCCGGCTCGCGAAGCGGGCGTTGTCGGAAGCGTTCCCACCGTAAACGGTGCACCTCCCGATGGCGCCTTCGCCACGCCGAGGACCTTGCCATCGGAGGCGCGCACGTAGCGCACCTTGTTCGCCGGGCGCATCCCCATGGCTTCGGCCTTCAGCGCGAGCTGCTGCGGTGCGCTGACCCGCTGCAGGTCGGAGGAGAGCGCCTGCTGCTGATCGGCGAGCACCTGCGAACGCGCACCCAGCTTGTCGAGCGTGAACGACTGCTGGGCGCGCACGGTGTTGAGCAGCAGCACCGTGACCAGTCCGCACACGAGCAGGAACATGCAGCCCACGGCAAAGGCGACACCTCCGGTGGCCGGCGTGTCGGCCGGCTGGACGATACGCAGCCGCGGCCGCTGCGCCTTGCGCGGCGCCGAGGTGGACTTCGACGTGCGTGGAGCCCGCAGGGCGGTCATCTGGCTCATGGCGTCGATCCCTTCGTGGAGCGCACGCGCACGGCGGCCCGCAGGCGGGCCGATGCGGCGCGGGGGTTGTCCTCGATCTCCTGCGCGCTGGGCGTCTGCCCGCCGCGCACGAGAAGTTTCAGGTAGGGCGCCTGGTCGGGGCGCTCCACCGGCATACCGGGTGGCGCCGAACTCGTCGCGCCTGCGGCGAGCACCCGTTTGGCGATCCGGTCCTCCAGCGAGTGGTAGGAGAGCACCGCGATGCGCCCGTCCAGCCGAAGGTGCTCGATGGCCGCGGGAAGCGCCGCGCGCCAGGAGTCGAGTTCGCCGTTGACCTCGATGCGCAGCGCCTGGAAGGTCCGCTTGGCGGGGTGGCCGGAGGTCCGCTGCGACGCCGCGGGGATCACCTCGCGCAGCATCTCGACGAGCGGCCCCGAGGTGCGCCACGGCTGCGTCTCGCGGGCGCGGACGATGGCTCGCGCGATGCGACGTGCATAGCGTTCCTCGCCGTAGTCCTTCAGAATCCGCTCGAGGTCGCTCACCGAGTATTCGTTGAGCACGTCGGCCGCGGTCCGCCCGACGCTCTGGTCCATGCGCATGTCCAGCGGAGCGTCGGTCCGGTAGGCGAATCCCCTGGTCGTCTCGTCGAGCTGCCAGGATGACACTCCGAGATCGAACAGCACGGCGTCGACCTCGGGATGGCCTTGGCGCGCAACGCTTTCGAAGGCTTCGTCGTAAACCGCGTGCACCGGACGGAAGCGGGAGCCGAACCGAGCCAGGCGGTGCGTCGCATGCTCGAGTGCATCACGGTCGCGGTCGACTCCGTATGCGGTGACGCCGGGGAGTCGGTCGAGCACGGCCTGGGTGTGACCGCCCATCCCGAGGGTGGCGTCGACGAAGACGGCCCCGGGCCGCTGCAGAGCCGGGGTGAGCAGTTCGACGATGCGCTCGCGCAGCACGGGGGTGTGCTGCGGGGCGGCGGATCGCCGAGCGTCGGTCATTCTCACCTCGAGGGGCTGTGCGGTCGATCGGATGATGGGGGTGGATGGGCGGTCGCGGGCGACGATCCGTGATGAGTCGTTTCTGACATTAGGTCCCCAACCGCTCTCCCGCCGTGCAGGCGCTCCGGCACAGGGGAAGATGTGTCGGACCGTCCGCCGTGGCGAAAGCGGATGGAGGCCTCTTGTCAGAACAGACCACCAGGGATCACCTCCTCCCCGAGCTGCGCGAAGTCGTCCTCGGTCGAGGCCAGGAATTCGGTCCAGGCCTGCGTGTCCCAGACCTCGATGCGGTTGCCGGTGCCGATGACGGTGCATTCCCGGTCCAGCCCCGCGTAGTCGCGCAGGACGGCCGGCACGGTGATACGCCCCTGCTTGTCGGGGATCTCGTCGGAGGCGGCCGACAGCAGCACACGCTGGAAGTTGCGCACCGCGCGGTTGGTCACCGGGGTGTTGTTCATCTCGGCCGCAAGCCGCTCGAACTCGGCCATCGCGAAGACGTACAGACAACGCTCCTGCCCCCTTGTGATGACCAATCCGCCCGCGAGCTTTTCGCGGAACTTCGCCGGCAGAAACATCCGCCCCTTGTCGTCGAGGCGCGGATGGTGCGTCCCCAAGAACACGGCCGCACCTCCCGCGCGTTGGCTCCGTCCTTCACCAGCGCGCACCACTTTACTCCACTTCACCCCACATGTCGCCCCCGCGACGCCCCGACCAGCCTGTGAATCCGCTATCCGTGCAGGTCAGGAGCGTGGAGCCAGGTGGAGCGCGGTGCGCTGGACGGGTCGGGCGCCGGTGCCTCCCGGCCCCGCGATGCACCGAACCGGCGCGTGCTACCCGCGCACACGGCCCTCCACGGCCCGGATCGGGCCGCCGGCGGGATGCGGTGGTGCGAAGTGGGGCGGATCCACGGCGCCTCGACGAGCGGCCTGGCGGCGGACGGGCTCGTCTAGTCTGGAGTAAGGCGCATGCCCGAGTTCGGTGCACGAGGCGCGCCGTTATCGGGCAGGATCGAGGTCATGCACTCATCTACACAGGATCACGCGGGCGCGTCGGCGCCACCGGTCGAGCCGGCAGGTCTGACGGAAGTGCGTGACGTCGCCGAGGCGATCCAGGGCGCAGTCTCCTCGGTCATCGAGGGCAAGCCGGAGGTCGTGCGCACGGCGATCATCGTGCTGTTGGCCCAGGGCCATCTGCTGATCGAGGACGTGCCCGGCGTCGGCAAGACGATGCTGGCGAAGGCGCTGTCCCGATCCATCGACTGCTCGATGCGTCGCGTGCAGTTCACTCCCGACCTGCTGCCCAGCGACGTCACGGGCGTGAGCGTCTTCAATCAGGACACCCGCAAGTTCGAGTTCCGCCACGGTGCGATCTTCGCCAACATCGTGGTCGGCGACGAGATCAATCGCGCCTCGCCGAAGACCCAGTCGGCCCTGCTGGAGTGCATGCAGGAGAGCCAGGTCACCGTCGACGGCACCACCTATCCGCTGCATCAGCCGTTCATGGTGATGGCCACGCAGAATCCCATCGAGATGGAAGGTACGTTTCCGCTGCCGGAGGCCCAGCGCGACCGCTTCATGGCGCGCATCTCGATGGGGTACCCGACCGTCTCCGCCGAGATCGACATGCTCGAGTCGCATGGCGCCGGAGATCCGCTGGAGCGCCTCACGGCGGTCACCGACGCGGCGACCGTCCGCCGCATCACCCAGCAGGTCCGGGCGATCTACACCAGTCCGGCGCTGCGCCAATACGTCGTCGACCTGGTCGGCGCGACGCGCCGCTCCCCTGCACTGCGTCTGGGCGCCTCCCCGCGAGCGGGGTTGCAGCTGTTGCGGGCCGGCCAGGCCCGGGGCGCGCTCGACGGACGCGATCACGTCATACCCGAGGACATCCAGGCGTTGGTCGGCCCGGTGCTCTCCCACCGCGTGATCCTCAGCAGCGACGTGCAGCATCTTCATCGTGCCCCGGAGGACGTGCTCGCCGACATCGTGCAACACGTCCGCGTGCCGACGGGTGCGCGCTGAGCGCCATGGCCGGTCCTCGACGCCGGTCGCTGACCGCGCGCGGCATGGTCTTCTGCTCCGGCGGCCTCACCTTGACCGTCGGCGGCCTCGCGCTCGGCTATGTCGACATCGCCCGAGTCGGGGTGTTGCTCGCGGTCATGCCGCTGCTCACTCTTCTGCTGCGCCGCCGCAGACCTCCGGAGCTCACGGTGACGCGCCAGGTCGAGCCCGCCGTCCTGGACCCCGACGAACGGGCCCAGGTGACCGTCACGTTCCGCAATTCCGGCAGGCGAGGCAGCCGCCTCTACCTTGCCGAGGAGCAGGTCGACTACGTGCTCGGCGATCGTCCGCGCTTCCTGCTGCCCGGCCTGGCGCCGGGGGCGGCACGCCAGTTGTCGTATTCCGTGCGCTGCGCCGTGCGGGGCCGGCATCGGGTCGGACCGGTGCAGTTGCGGGAAGTCGACCCGTTCGGACTCACGATGGCGGATCTGACGATTCGCAGCACCGATGAGCTACTCGTGCTGCCCCGGATCGTGCCGCTCAACTCGTCGCGCCCGCCGGGAGCGGGCATGGGCAGCGAGGGCGAGGTCCCGCAGATGGTCGCCCTGCACGGAGCCGAGGACGTCAGCATCCGCAGCTATCACGACGGCGACGACCTGCGGAAGGTGCACTGGCCCGCCACGGCCCACCGCGGTGAGTTGATGGTGCGTCAGGAGGAGCAGCCGACGAGACGATCGGCGGTCATCCTGCTCGACAGCAGGGCCTCGGCGCACGCCGGCGCCGGTCTGCACAGTTCCTTCGAGTGGGCGGTGAGCGCCGCGGCGTCGATCGCCGTCCGGCTGGGCGAGCTCGCCTACTCGATACATCTGGCCGATCCCGCGACCGCCGCCGCGCAGCAGGTGGAGCGGCCGGTCCCGGCAGCGCAGATCGTGCAGTGGCTGGCCGTCGCCGACCTCGACACGGACGACGCGCACCAGGTCACGGTCGCCCTCGCGCACGACCTCGTGCGCACCGGCGCCATCGTCGTGGCGATCGTCACGGATCGCGAGGGGGATGCCGCCACGATTGCCCGGATGCGTCAGGCCGGCGCCAGCGGCATCGCCATGGTGCTCGACACCGGCAGCTTCGCCGACCGTCGCGCCGCGCCGAGCGAGGCGGCCGGATCCATCCGGGAAGAGCTCGCCACCGCGGGCTGGCGCGCTCTGGTCGTCCGGGCCGACACCGACATTCGCGAGGCATGGCAGACGGTCGCCGCGCGAAATCTGACGGGGGCGGGTGCATCGTGAACCGCGCGAGGGTGACCGAGGCGCTGCTGGCCGCCGTCGGCACGCTGGCGGCGGCCTGGCCGCTCACGACGCTGCTCCAGGGAGGCTCCTGGCTCTGGAAGATCATCGGGCTCGTGCTGCTGGTGGCCGCGGTCGGTGTCCTCGTGCGAGCGAGCGCCACGGCGCGCGGCGTCGTGGCGCTCGCCCAGGCCACGGCGCTGCTGCTGGTGGTGTCCGCGGTTCATCTCTCGGGCGTGACCGGCTGGCACGGACTGATCACGCAGCTGGGAGACCTGACCCAGGACGCGCACGACACGGTGGTGCACTATGCGCCGCCCGCACCGGTCACCCCGGGCCTGGAGTTCGTCCTCGCCCTCATCGTGCCCGCGCTCGCGATCGCGGTGGACTTCCTCGCCGTGACGTGCCGCAATCCCGCGGCGGCGGGCATACCGCTGCTCGGCGTCTTCATGCTGTCCGCCTCCAACACGGCAACCGGCCTGAGCCCCGCATACTTCGTCATCGTCGCCATCGTGTGGCTCTCGATGCTCGCGCACGGCACGAGCCGCGGGATCAAGGCGTGGGCGTCGGCGTTCGCGAAGCCGTCGACACCCACCCGGTTCGAGAACCAGCTGTCCGGTCACGCCTCGGTGGCCAGGGTGCTCGGCATCGGCACGCTGGCGCTGGCGCTCATCGTGCCCGCCATACTCCCCCAACACGGCCCGGTCATGCTCGGAGGCGGTCTCGGCCGGTCGGCGTCGGGCTCCGGTCACGGCACGGCGACGATGTTCGGCACCGAGGAGGACATCGCCCACGACCTGAAGGCCCAGGGCACCAGCCCGGTGCTGAGCTTCCGCACCAACGACCCGACCCCACCGCCGCTGCGGGTGCTGGTCACCAGCACCTATCACGACGGCAAGTGGGACCTGCGCCCCGAGGAGCACGATTTGCTGCTCGGCAACGCGGGCCTTCGTCTGCCCGGTGGCGGGCCGGGGACCAGCAGTCAGTCCACGACATACACGATGCGGGTGACCCGCAACACGCTGCGCTCCCCGCAGCTGGCGGCCCCGTTCCCCGCCGTGCGCGCCGACCTCGGCAACACGCGGTGGCGGTTCAAGCCGTCGACCGGGCGGATCCTGCCGGGCAGCACTCCCGAGTCCTACAAGATCACCTTCGAACAGCTCGACGATGACGCCAGACCCTCACAGCCCGCGGGTCAGGCTCCTCGATCGCCCGACATGAGCATCCCGTCGGCGGCGGAGGCCCGCGTGCGCGCCCTCGCCAAGTCCATCGGCGGCGCGACGCCGTTCCAGCAGGCGATCGCGATCCAGGACTATCTGCGCGACGGTCGGTTCACCTATTCCCTCACGCTCGCCCACCGGCGTCAGGGGCCCGACGGCAAGCCGCTCGACCCACTGTCCAACTTCCTGGTCACCAAGGTCGGGTACTGCACGCAGTTCGCCACGGCGATGGTCATGCTCGCGCGAGCGGACGGCATCCCGGCACGGTTCGCGGTCGGCTTCCTGCCCGGAACGGAAGGCGCCGGCAACGTCTATCACGTCGTCCGCTCCGACGCGCACGCCTGGCCCGAGCTGTGGTTCCCGGGCATCGGGTGGACCCGCTTCGAGCCGACTCCCGGTCAGCGGTCCGGTTCGGCGCCGCTGTATGCGGTGCCCACCACGCATGTGCCGACCTCGGCTCCGACGCTCAATCCCAGCCGACAGACGGAGCAGCCGCGACGCACCGCTCCCCAGCCGCAGCAGGAACAGAGCACCCAGCACGCCACCACACACACCTCACACCCGTGGCGGGGCGTCGGCTGGGCACTGCTGGCGCTTCTGCTCGCCGCCGTCCTGCTGCTCGTCCTGCCCGGCGTCGCCCACCTGCGGCGCCGCCGGCTGCTGCGCTCGGCCCAGCACCCGGCCGCCCGCGTCGAGGCGGAGTGGACGGTGCTGCAGTGGCGGCTGGACGATCTGGGCATCCGCGCCCCGGACGGCCGATCGCCGCGCGCCTACGAGGACTACTACCGCAGGCACCTCGACCTCGCCTCGCGGCGCGACGACCCCCTGCACTCCGTCGTGCAGACCCTGGAGGATGTGCGCTATGCACCCGCAACCGACGAGAGGGTGACGATCACCGACGCCGGCACGCGGCTGGTCCGCGATGTGCGTTCCGCGTCGCCGGTGCGCACCCGGATCGCGGCGTCCATCGCACCGCGTACGGCGCGACGGGCGATCGGGCGCAGTGTGCGTGTGGTCTTCCGCCGCCGCGGGCGACGTCGTCAGTCGAGGTAGTCGCGCAGGACCTGCGAGCGCGACGGGTGACGCAACTTGCTCATCGTCTTCGACTCGATCTGGCGGATCCGCTCGCGGGTGACGCCGTAGACCTTGCCGATCTCGTCGAGCGTCTTCGGCTGGCCGTCGGTCAGACCGAACCGCATCGAGACCACGCCGGCCTCGCGCTCGGAGAGCGTGTCGAGCACCGAGTGCAACTGTTCCTGCAGCAGGGTGAACGACACGG
>CAYPQR010000048.1:0-11880 GCA_964412865.1 uncultured Intrasporangiaceae bacterium | reverse complement strand
TCGGGGTCGAGCACCTCATCGACCCAGCCGAGCTCGGCAGCCGTCGCGCCACGGCGCAGCGACGACTTGCGCACGCGGCGGCGCACGTCTGCCACCAGCTGCTCGCGCAGGGTGCGCTTGAGGCGCCAGATGGCATCGGCCGGCAGGTCACCGACGGCCTCCCACCCCAGCGCCTCCCGGATGCTGTCCCAGCCGATGAGGTCGCCGGCGAGCTCGATGACCTTCGGGTCCATCCACGTGGGAGCGTGAACACCGTTGGTGATGCTGGTGATCGGCACCTCATCCACATCGAACCCGGGCCACAGGTGGCGGAACATCGACCGGCTGACCCGGCCGTGGAGCTGCGAAACACCGTTGGAGCGCTGGGCGAGCCGCAGACCCATGACGGCCATGTTGTAGACGTTCGGGTCGCCACCGTCGTAGTTCTCGGCGCCGAGCGGCAGCACGCGGTCCACCGGCACCCCCGGCAGTTCGCATCCGTCGCCGAAGTGGGCTCGCACCTGGTCGACACCGAAGCGGTCGATGCCGGCCGGCACGGGCGTGTGGGTCGTGAAGACGTTGCTGGCGCGCACGACCTCCACGGCCGCATCGAAGTCGAGACCCGCCTGCGTGACCAGCTCGCTGATGCGCTCCAGGCTCAAGAAGCCGGCATGGCCCTCGTTGCAGTGATACACCTCGGGCTCGGGCGCGCCGGTCAGCCGCGACCACACCCGGAGGGCGCGCACTCCCCCGATACCCAGCAGCATCTCCTGCTGCAGCCGCTGCTCGCCCGCACCGCCGTACAGGCTGTCGGTGAGCGCCCTGCCGGGGTCGTCGTTGCCCTCCACGTCGGAGTCCAGCAGCAACAGGGGCACCCTGCCCACCTGCGCCCGCCAGATCTGCGCCTGCACCGCGCGGCCCGGCAGTTGCACGCTCACCCGCGCCGGCACACCGGTGTCGTCGCGCAGGAGGGTCAGCGGCAGGTCGTCGGCGTCCAGGATCGGGTAGCGCTCCTGCTGCCACCCGTCGGCCGACAGGCCCTGCTTGAAGTAGCCCGTCTGATAGAACAGCCCGACGCCGACGATGGGCACGCCCAGGTCGCTGGCGGACTTCAGATGGTCCCCGGCCAGGATGCCGAGCCCGCCGGAATACTGGGGCAGCACGTGCGTGATGCCGAACTCGGCGCTGAAGTAGGCGATCGCCTTCGGCGCGTCGTCCTGCTGCTGGCACCAGCTCGGCGCGGTCAGGTAGCGCCGCAGGCCCGCGCCCGCCTCGGCGACGCGCGCCACGAACTGCTCATCCGCGGCCAGGGCGTCCAGTTCGTCGGTGCTGAGCGAGGCGAGCAGCGCGACCGGATCCTCGCGAAGCCTCTGCCAGCGGTCGGGGTCGATCGAGCGAAAGAGCTCGCGGGTCCTCGTGTGCCACGACCAGCGCAGATTGGTCGCGAGCTCACCGAGCGGGGCGAGCGAGTCCGGGAGCACGATGCGGACGTGGAAACGTCGGATGGCCTTCACGCCCCCGATCGTAGACGGCATGTTTCGCGTGCTGGTCGTAGTTGTCGGGCCGCTGACCTTGTAGCGTCGTGACGTGACTGTTTCGCAGCCGGCCTCCCCGCGCGCGGGCGCGACCTCCTATGCGCTGCCCGCGCGGCACGCGAAGGCCGATGTGCCCTCGCACGGACGCCCGATCGGCCGTATTCCGATCACCGGCGTCGGGCCGCTGGTCGACGGCGGCTCCTTCCCGGTCAAGTCCGTCGTCGGGGAACGCTTCGACATCACCGCGACGGTCTTCCGCGAGGGTCACGACGCCGTGGCGGCCACGGTGGCGCTGACGGACCCCTCCGGGACGGTCCACAGACTGCCGATGACCTGCGTCAATGCGGGCCTGGACCGGTGGGCATGCACCGTCGGCGCGGACCGCACCGGCGGATGGACGTATGCGATCGAGGCGTGGTCCGACCCGTGGACCACCTGGGTGCACGACGCCACGATCAAGATCGGCGCCGGCGTCGACGTCGAGCTGATGCTCGAGGAGGGTGCACGTCTGCTGGAGCGGGCCGCGTCGGATGCGGGCCACGACCGCGAGGGGCGCGAGACGCTCACCCGCGCTGCGGCGGTCATGCGCGACACACGGCGCGACGTCGAGCATCGCCTCACGGCCGCCACGGGCTCGCCGGTGGCCGATCTGATGCGCGACACGCCGCTGCGCGACTTCGTGACGTCGAGCCCCACATACGACTGGCTGGTCGAGCGCGAGACGGCGCTGTCGGGCGCATGGTATGAACTCTTCCCGCGCTCGGAGGGCGCCCACCTCGACGAACGCACCGGCAAGTGGGTCTCCGGCACGCTGCGCACGGCTGCCCGGCGGCTGGACGCCGTCGCGGCCATGGGCTTCGACGTCGTCTACCTGACGCCGGTGCATCCGATCGGGCACACCAACCGCAAGGGCCCCAACAACACGCTCGTGGCGGGACCCGACGACCCGGGATCGCCCTACGCCATCGGCAACTCCGACGGCGGCCACGACGCCATCCATCCCGAGCTCGGCACCTTCGACGACTTCGACGCCTTCGTCGAGCGCGCACACGAGCTGGGCCTGCAGGTCGCCCTCGACCTCGCCCTGCAGTGCTCCCCCGACCATCCGTGGGTCACGTCACACCCGGAATGGTTCACGACGCGAGCCGACGGTTCGATCGCCTATGCCGAGAATCCGCCGAAGAAGTACCAGGACATCTATCCGGTCAACTTCGACAACGACCCGAAGGGCATCTATGCGGAGGTCCGCCGGGTCGTGCAGGTCTGGATCGACCACGGGGTGCGCATCTTCCGTGTCGACAACCCGCACACCAAGCCGGTCGAATTCTGGCAGTGGCTGATCGGCGACGTGTCGCGCGACCACCCCGATGTGGTCTGGCTGGCGGAGGCCTTCACGAGACCGGCGATGATGCACATGCTGGCGAAGGTCGGATTCCAGCAGAGCTACACGTATTTCGCATGGCGCAACTCCGCGGAGGAGCTGCGGGAATACCTGGAGGAGCTCTCCGGCGAGTCCGCGGCATACATGCGTCCGTCACTCTGGCCGACGACACACGACATCCTCACCCCATACATGCAGTACGGCGGGCCGACCGCGTGGAAGCTGCGCGCCGCGCTCGCCGCGACGGCGTCACCGACCTACGGCATCTACGCGGGATACGAACTGATCGAGCACGTCGCCCGCCCGGGCGCCGAGGAGCAACTCGACAACGAGAAGTATCAGTTCAGGGACCGCCGGTGGCAGGACTACGCCCCGGGCGGACCCAAGGAGGGGCGGTCGCTCGCGCCGTTTCTCACCCTGCTCAACAGGATCCGCTCCGAACACCCATGCCTGCACCGCCTGCGCAACATCACATTTCATGACGTCGACGATCACGAGATGCTCGTCTTCAGCAAGCGACGAGGCGACGACTGCATCGTCGTCGTCGCCAACTGCGACCCGCACTCCACCCGGGAGTCCACGGTGCATCTCGATCTGCCGTCGCTCGGCCTCCGGCCCGGAGAGGACTTCGTCGCACACGACCTCGTGACCGACACGAACTGGCATTGGGGAGAGCACAATTATGTGCGGCTCGGCGTCGACAACGAGCCGGTGCACATCGTCCACGTCAGGAGGCCCTAGATCATGTCCGTGCCGGGGTTCAACCTGCAGCAGCCGGGCCTGCGCTACGACCCGCAGTGGTTCAGGACGGCCGTGTTCTACGAGGTGCTCGTGCGGGCCTTCGGCGATTCCACCGGCAACGGCATCGGTGACTTCAACGGGCTGACAGCACGGCTCGACTATCTGCAGTGGCTCGGCGTCGACGCGCTCTGGCTGCCTCCGTTCTATGCCTCACCGTTGCGGGACGGCGGATACGACGTCGCCGACTACAAGGCGGTGCTGCCCGAATTCGGCACCCTGCCGGAGTTCACCGAGCTCGTCTCGCAGGCCCACGAGCGGGGCATTCGCATCGTCACCGACCTGGTCATGAACCACACGAGCGACCAGCACCCGTGGTTCCAGGAGTCTCGCTCCGACCCGGAAGGACCGTACGGCGACTATTACATGTGGTCGGACACCGACGAGCTGTATCCGGACGCCCGCATCATCTTCGTCGACACGGAGGTCTCCAACTGGACCTTCGATCCGGTGCGACGGCAGTTCTTCTGGCACCGGTTCTTCTCCCACCAGCCGGATCTCAACTTCGAGAATCCACGGGTGCAGGAGGAGATGTTCGACATCGTGCGCTTCTGGATGGACCAGGGCATCGACGGCTTCCGCCTGGACGCGATCCCCTATCTCTTCATCGAAGAGGGCCACAACGGCGAGAATCACCCCCGCACACACGAATTCCTCGCTCGCCTGCGTGCCATGGTCGACGCCGAATACCCCGGCCGCATGCTGCTCGCCGAGGCCAATCAGATGCCGCACGAGGTCGTCGACTACTTCGGCACCGAGGAGGCTCCGGAATGCCACATGTGCTTCCACTTCCCGGTGATGCCACGGCTGTTCTATGCGATGCGCGACGAGAGCGCCACACCCATCATCGACGTGCTGCGCGAGACTCCCCTGATCCCCAGGGGTGCCCAGTGGGGCACCTTCCTGCGCAACCACGACGAGCTCACGCTCGAGATGGTCTCGCCCGAAGAGCGCGCCGCGATGTACGGCTGGTATGCGCCGGACCCCCGCATGCGCGCCAACGTCGGCATCCGGCGCCGCCTGGCCCCGCTGCTCGACAACAGCCGGGCCGAGATCGAACTGATCAACGCCCTGCTGCTGTCCCTCCCGGGCTCGCCCTGCCTCTACTACGGCGACGAGATCGGGATGGGCGACAACATCTGGCTGGAGGACCGCGACGCCGTCCGCACGCCCATGCAGTGGTCTCCCGACCGCAACGCGAGCTTCTCCACGTCCGACCCCGGCAAGCTGTATCTGCCGGTCATCTCGAGCCTGGTCTATCACTACAACAACGTCAACGTGGAAGCCCAGATGGGGGCTTCGTCGTCGCTGTTGCACTGGGTGCGCGAAATGCTCGCGATCCGCAAGCGGTACCCCGTCTTCGGGCTCGGCGACTTCAGCGTGTGCGAAACGGACAACGATGCCGTGCTCAGCTTCCTGCGCATCCTGCCCCCGGAGGAGGACGACGACTCCGAGACCACGACCCCGATCGTCCTCTGCACCAACAACATGTCATCCAGTCCGCAGTCGGTCACGGTGCAGCTGCCCGAGTCGATGAAGGGTCATCGCACACGAGACCTGTTCGGCGGCGCGCGGTTCCCGTCCGTGAACGACGACGGGCAGCTGGTCCTGACGCTCGGGTCGCGTGACTTCTTCTGGCTCTCCCTGCGACCCGAGGCCGGCGACTGACATGGCCATTCTCTATTCGACGACGCTGCGACCCACCAAGGTCGAGCTGGTGTCGGGCTGGATCGGGTCCACCCGCTGGTACACCGGCAAGGGTTCCGAGGCGCAGCTGACACAGGTCGGCTCGTACCGGTTCGACGACCCGGAGGGTGAGGTCGGCATCGAAACACTGCTGGTGCAAGACCACTCGGGTGATCGCCCAGTGCTCTACCAGGTGCCACTCACCTACCGGTCCATGGCGGTTCCCGGACTGTCCGACGCACTCATCGGCACGATCGAGCATGGTGTGCTCGGCACGCGCTACGTCTATGACGGGCCGCACGACCCGGCCTACGCCCAGGCTCTGCTGCGAGCCATCGCCAGGGGCGAGAGCCAGGCCGAGCTGCTCGTCGCCCAGGGGTCGGGCAAACCCCCGGTCCGCCGTGAACCCGACACCACGGCGCGTGGCAGCGGTGCGCCCACGCGAGACCTGCCGCGGCCGACCACGTGCCGGGTGCTGCGCGGCGAACAGTCCAACACGTCGATCATCTACGGATTCGGCGACGGGCCACCGCGAACCCCCCTGATCGTCAAGGTCTTCCGCGTCCTACATGGTGGGGACAATCCCGACGTCGTCGTGCAGGACGCCCTCTCCCGATCGGGTTCCGAGCGCATCCCCACGAGCGCGGGGTTCCTGTCGGGTGGCTGGCCGGATCCGGCACACGAGGGAGAGCGGATCACCGGTCATCTGGCCATCGCGCAGGAGTTCATCCCCGGTGTGCAGGACGCCTGGCGCGAGGCCCTGTCCGCCGCTCGTGCCGGCCAGGACTTCACCCCGGCCGCGCACGCGCTCGGGACGGCGATCGGCCAGTTGCATCGCGACCTCGTCGCCGCCCTCGGAACGAGGCCGGCGGACGAGAGCGCAGTCGCCGGACTGCTCGACGACATGCGCGCCCGGTTCGACCGAGCCGCCGACGTCGACCCGTCCCTCACCAGCCACCGGCAGCGCTTCACAGAGCTGGTGTCACGGGCCGGCGAACAGCCGTGGCCCGACCTCCAGCGCATCCACGGCGATCTCCATCTCGGCCAGGCACTCGACGTGCCCGGACGTGGCTGGCTCGCCATCGATTTCGAGGGTGAGCCCCTGAGACCGCTGAGCGAACGCTCGCAGTTCGACAGTCCCTTGCGGGATGTCGCCGGCATGCTGCGCTCCTTCGACTACGCCGCCGGCGCGGTCGAACACGACGAGGGCGGAGACCGGCGCGACTGGGCCCGTGCCTGCCGCGCGGCGTTCCTCGAGGGCTACGGTGCCCACGGACCTGTCGATCCAGCCATCCACCGCCCACTGCTCGACGTCTTCGAACTCGACAAGGCGGCATACGAACTGGTCTATGAGGTGCGCAATCGGCCCGACTGGGCCGCCATCCCGCGGTCGGCAATGCGCAGACTGCTCGCCGAAGGGGGACAAACCATGCCGGACCGGCCGACGCCGCTCGACCGTGACGCCGCGGATGCACTGCTGCGAGGAGAGCACGCCGACCCACACGCCCTGCTGGGGGGTCACCTCGACGACCAGGGTGTCACCGTGCGGGCGCTGCGGCCGCTGGCATCGAGCGTCACAGTCATCGCCGACGATGGCTCACGCCACCCGATGAGCCATGAGCACGAAGGTATCTGGACGGTCCACCTGCCCCTCGACCAGGTGCCCGACTATCGCATCGGCACCGCCTACGATGACGGCATCGAGCACGTCGCCGACGACCCCTATCGTTTCCTGCCCACGCTCGGCGAGATCGACCTCCACCTGATCGGTGAGGGCCGGCACGAGCAGCTCTGGACCGTGCTGGGCGCCCACCGCAAGACCTACGAGGGGCCGATCGGCGAGGTCACCGGGACGGCGTTCTCGGTCTGGGCACCCCACGCCCACGGTGTGCGCGTCATCGGTGACTTCAACCAGTGGGACGGCCTCGGCCATCCGATGCGCAGCCTCGGCGGCGTGGGCGTCTGGGAACTCTTCGTGCCGGGCGTCGGGGCCGGCACACGATACAAATTCGCGATCTTGTGCTCCGACCGGATCTGGCGCGAGAAGGCCGACCCCATGGCACGACTCGCGGAGACCGCCCCCGCGACCGCGTCCATCGTCACCGAGTCGGACCACACCTGGGCCGACGACGCGTGGATGACCCGGCGCCGCGAGACCGACCCGCACAACCGCCCGATGAGCATCTACGAGGTCCATCTCGGATCCTGGCGGCCCGGACTGACCTATCGTGGGCTGGCCGACGAACTCGTCGGATACGTCGAGGAACTCGGCTTCACCCACGTCGAGCTGATGCCGGTCATGGAGCACCCGTATCCGCCGTCGTGGGGTTACCACGTGACCGGCTACTACGCGCCGAACTCGCGTTTCGGATCGCCGGACGACTTCAGGTATCTCGTCGACACCCTCCACCAGCACGGCATCGGAGTGATCCTCGACTGGGTCCCCGGGCACTTCGCAACGGACGAGTGGGCGCTGGCCCGCTTCGACGGCTCGCCCTGCTATGAGCACCCGGACCCGCGTCGAGGCTGGCACCCCGAATGGGGCTCCTACATCTTCGATTTCGGCCGCAACGAGGTGCGCAATTTCCTTGTCGCCAATGCGATCTACTGGCTGCAGGAGTTCCACGCCGACGCGCTGCGGGTCGACGGCGTCGCTTCGATGCTCTACCTCGACTACTCCCGCAGCGACGGGCAATGGACCCCCAACAAGTACGGCGGCCGGGAGAACCTCGAGGCGGTGCAGCTGCTGCAGGAGACCAACGCCACGGCATACCGCCGCTGCCCGGGGACGATGATGATCGCCGAGGAGTCCACCTCCTGGCCGGGCGTGACACAGCCCACGAGCAACGGCGGCCTCGGCTTCGGACTGAAGTGGAACATGGGCTGGATGCACGACACGCTCGACTACGTCGCCCATCCGCCGATCTATCGGCAATACCACCACCAGGAGGTCACCTTCGCCCTGGTCTATGCGTGGAGCGAGCAGTTCGTGCTGCCGATCAGCCACGACGAGGTGGTGCACGGCAAGGGGTCGCTGCTGCGCAAGATGCCCGGCGACCGCTGGCAACAACTGGCCAATGTGCGCACGTTCCTCGCCGCGATGTGGTCTCACCCCGGCAAGCAGCTGATCTTCATGGGCACCGAATTCGCCCAGGAGTCCGAGTGGTCCGACAGCAGGGGCCTCGACTGGTGGCTGCTGGAGCAGCCCGCCCACGAAGGAATTCGTGCGCTGGTCCGCGACCTCAACGGGCTGTATCGCGATCACCCGGCGCTGTGGACGCTCGACCACTCCCCCGATGGCTTCCGCTGGATCGATGCTGACAACGCGCCCGGAAATCTGTTCTCCTACATACGCTTCGCCGACGCCGAACACGAAGGAGACGTCATCGTCGCCGTCGTCAACTACAGCGGCACGCAGCATGACCGCGTCCGCATCGGAATGCCTCGGGCGGGGCGGTGGCGCGAGATCCTCAACACCGATGCCACCACCTACGGTGGCTCCGGCAGCGGCAACCTCGGAGCGGTCGACTCCGAGGCCACCCCCGCCCACGGCTATCCCTACTCCGCAGAGATGACCGTTCCTGCACTGTCGGTGACCTGGCTGGCGCCGGAGCCCGCCACCAAGACCAAGGAGGACGACGATGAGCACCAGTCCCAGCCGCGCAGGACAGCCGGCGACACCTGACGACCTGGTCGACGTCCCCCATCTGGTCACGGCGTACTACGCGGTGCAGCCGGACCCGGAGAACGTCGAGCAGCAGGTGGCCTTCGGCACGTCGGGCCATCGCGGGTCGTCCCTGAAAGGCGCCTTCAACGAGCAGCACATCCTGGCGACGACGCAGGCCATCGTCGACTATCGCCGGCAGCACGGGATCAACGGCCCGCTGTTCATCGGCCGCGACACCCACGGCCTGTCGGAACCCGCATGGGTGAGCGCGCTCGAGGTGCTCGCCGCCAACGACGTCGACGTGCTCGTCGACTCGCGCGACGGCTACACACCGACCCCCGCGGTGTCCCACGCGATCCTGCGCGCCAACCGGCAGGCCGGCGGCCCCCCGCAGGCGGACGGGATCGTCGTCACACCGTCGCACAATCCCCCCACCGACGGTGGCTTCAAATACAACCCGCCGCACGGCGGGCCGGCGGACAAGGACGCGACCGCCGCCATCGCCGCCGCCGCCAACGAATACCTGCGGTCCGGGTTGAAGGGTGTGCGTCGCGTACCGTTCGCACGGGCCCGTGCCCACGCCGGCGACTACGACTTCCTCGGCACCTATGTGGACGACCTGCCCCAGGCTGTGGACCTGGCACGGATCAGGGCGGCACGCGTACGCATCGGGGCAGACCCTCTCGGCGGAGCATCCGTGGCCTACTGGGGCGCCATCGCCGAACGCCACGGCCTCGAGCTCACCGTGGTCAACCCGCTGGTCGATGCCACCTGGCGGTTCATGACACTCGACTGGGACGAGAAGATCCGGATGGACTGCTCCTCCCCCGACGCGATGGCCTCGCTGATCGGCCGACGCGACGAGTTCGACATCGCGACCGGCAACGACGCGGACTCCGACCGGCACGGCATCGTCACCCCGGATGCGGGTCTGATGAACCCGAACCACTACCTCGCCGTGGCGATCCGCTACCTCTACGGTGGTGGGCGGCCCGACTGGACGTCGCGACGGGTCGGCAAGACGCTGGTCTCCTCGTCGATGATCGACCGGGTGGCCGAGTCGGTCGGTGCCACCCTGTGGGAGGTGCCGGTCGGATTCAAGTGGTTCGTGCCCGGACTGCTCGACGGCAGCGTCGGGTTCGGCGGGGAGGAGTCGGCCGGAGCGTCGTTCCTGCGGTTCGACGGCACCGTCTGGACGACCGACAAGGACGGTATCCTGCTGGCATTGCTCGCCTCCGAGATCCTCGCGACCACGGGCAAGACCCCCAGCGAGCACTACAGCGCACTGACCGCCGAGCACGGCTCGCCGGCCTACGCACGCATCGACGCCCCGGCCACGAGGGAGCAGAAGGCGAGACTCGGGGCGCTCAGTGCGTCCGACGTCCGCGCCGACACGCTCGGCGGCGACCCGATCACCGCGAAGCTCACGAGTGCCCCGGGCAACGACGCCCCGATCGGCGGGCTCAAGGTGACGTCGGAGCAGGCGTGGTTCGCGGCCCGGCCCTCGGGCACCGAGGATGTCTACAAGATCTATGCGGAGTCGTTCCGCGGCCGGGACCACCTGGCGGAGGTGCAGCGGGAGGCACGAGAGATCGTCTCCGAGGCGTTGGGTTAGCCTGGAGGCCGTGACCGACCCAGATTCCCCCACCTCCGGACGTCTTTTCGTCATCACCGGCGCGCGGGCCGTGGGTAAGACGGCGTGCGGCAAGGCGCTGGCGCAGGCGCTGACCCGGGCCGTCTTCCTCGACGGCGACACGATCGGCGACAGTGTCGTCAGCGGCAAGGCACCCATGACCGAACCCGCCACCGTGGACGCCGTCGATCAACTGTTCCTGCGCTATGCGGGCGCCCTCGCACTCGCCGACGTCTATCGTTCCGGCGGCTTCGACGTCGTGATCGCCGACACCATCATCGGCAGCTACCTCGACGGTTTCCTCGAGATCGCCGAGCCCGACCTCGTGCACCTGGTGATGCTCAACCCGACCGTCGACGCGATCTATGAGCGCGACGAGCAGCGCCGCAAGACGGCATACGAACAGGGCCTGACGGTCGAGGATCTCTGGCGCACCGTCGAGGAACACACCCGTCGCGCGGGCCTGTGGCTGGACACGTCGAACATGTCTGTCGCGCAGACGATCACGCAGATCCTTCGCCGGATCGACGAAACGCGCGTCGACACCACCGCCGTGGAGCGAGAGCGGGCCGGACAGGCCTGATCAGCCGAGGATCGCCGCCTCGTCCTTCGCCCACAGGCCGGTCAGGCCGCGGAAGTGGCCGAGGAAACGCTCGTGCTCGTGCGGCGGATAGGTCGCCCGCACGGTCTGCACGACCAGGTCGTCGAAGTCGTCGGAGAGCACCCAGTCGAGCACCATCTCGTCGACGTGCGGAAGGCTCGTGTCGACGAACTCCCGGTAGCGATCCGTCTCGAAGTATTCGTCACAAAGCCGCTGGTATGCGGTGAGTTTGGCGGCCTCGTCCATCTCGCGGTCGGCGACGTCGAACCACGGTCCGGTGTCGACCTGGGTGTGCACCCTGCGCCCGGTGACGGTGCAGAAGATGCTCCATTTCAGCAAGGTCTTCATCGCCCAGGGGAAGTAGTAGTGCAGTGAGGTGACGGCGACGTCCGGGCACGCGTTGGCATAGTCGATCGGATGGACGACGTCGTCCTTGACCAGCATCTCGCAACTGTTGAACTCCCACCGGAAGAACGCGTTGACGGTCTGCGCGATGGTGGACGCCTCGCGTCCGACCTTCGGCGTGAGGAAGTCGTAGGCCACCTCATACCGGTCGTGCATCGGCTCGTCGGGGCGGAACTTCATCACCATCGTCTCCGG
>CAYPQR010000047.1:0-11998 GCA_964412865.1 uncultured Intrasporangiaceae bacterium | reverse complement strand
GCCACCGGCGCCCGCACCTTGTATGCACAGCGCGTCGGCCCCGGCGCGCTCGGCGGCCAGCGCCTCGTCGGCGTTCGTCACGGTCACCATCAGTGCACTGCCCGCCGCGTGCAGCCGCTGCATCACGTCGGCGCCCGGGATGCCGAACATGAACGACACCAACGGCACCGGGTCGCTCGCCAGCAGATCGGCCTTCTCGTCGAACCGGTCGCTGCCGTCCCAGTGCACGGCAGGCCCGCGCGCGCCCGAGAAGGACTGGAGCCGCTTCGCATACGCCTGCACGGCAGCCGAGTCGCGGTCCCGGTCGACCGGCGTGGGCACGAAGAGGTTGACGCCGAAGGGCCGGTCGGTGAGCGCGCGGGTGCGCGCGATCTGGTCGGCCAGGCCGTCGGCCGTGCGGTAGCCCCCGGCGAGCAGACCGAGCCCGCCCGCATTGCCGACGGCGGCCACGAGTTCCGGAGTCGTCGGGCCGCCGGCCATCGGTGAGCTGACGATCGGCCTGGTCAGATCGGGCAGTCGCATCATGTATGACAGCCTGTCAGGTCCACGCCTCGGCAAGCATCAGCGCCCGGGGATCGGTCAGCGCCGCCACCTGGTCGACGACGGCCCGCAACGCGGCCCCGTCGTCGGGGGCGCTCTGGAAGTCCTCCGCGAACATCGGGTCGAGCCGCCGTGGGTCGCGCAGATAGGCGTCGGCGAGCGACGCAATCAGCGTCCGCTGGCGTTCCAGCAGGCCGACCCGGTCGTCGGTGAGCATGACGAACCGTGCCGCGACGGCCTTCAGCATCGCAACCTCCGCACGCACCTCGTCCGGGATCACGACGTCGGCACCGTAACGGGTCAGGGCTCCGCCGTGATGGCGGGCGCGGGTCGCGCGCTCCGCCGCGGCGACGAACCGTCCGATGAGCCGGCTCGTCATGTCCTTCAGCGCGGCGACATCCTGGCGTCCGCCCAGGTGGCCGGCCGGCACGACGCCACTGTCGACGATGCGCCGCAACGCCGCCTCGAGCACGTCCGTCGGCAGGTCTTCCGCATAGAGGTCCTGCGCCAGGGCGGCCAGCCCCGCCAGTTCGTCCCGGGACCGCAGCGCATCGAGATCGATCATGCCGGCCGTGATGCCGTCTTCCACGTCGTGCACCGAATAGGCCACGTCGTCGGACCAGTCCATCACCTGTGCCTCCACGCAGCGGCGCTGCGGCGTCTCGCCGGGGACGTCGGCACGGGCCCATTCGAAGATCTCGACGTCGTCGTCATAGCAGCCGAATTTGACGGTCGGTCCGTGCTCACCGCGCCGCCACGGATATTTCGTCGCGGCATCGAGACATGCCCGAGTCAAGTTCAGACCGACCGAACGGCCATCGGGCGCAGCACGTTTCGCCTCGAGCCTAGTGAGGATGCGGAAGGTCTGCGCATTGCCCTCGAAGCCACCGACGTGCTCGGCCACCTCCCGCAGAGCGCGTTCACCGTTGTGGCCGAACGGGGGATGGCCGAGGTCGTGCGCCAGACACGCCATGTCGACCACGTCGGCGTTGCACCCCAGTGCACCGCCGAATTCCCGCCCGATCTGGGCGACTTCGAGAGAGTGGGTGAGGCGAGTGCGGCTGAAGTCGTCGTGGCCGGGCTGCAGCACCTGGGTCTTGGCCGCGAGCCTGCGCCACGCCGCCGAGTGCAGCACTCGGGCACGGTCTCTCGCGAAGTCATCCCGGTCGGCCTGCTTCTGCGCCGGATCCTCACCGACGAAGCGCTCGCGATCGCGGGCCCCGTACCCGCTCACCGCGGGGTCCCCGCGAAATATCGAGCGACGGATGGGTGAGGACCTCCTGGCGTCATCACGAGCGGGCGTCCTGCATCTGCTCCAGCACCCCGCGAGCGAATTCGGCCAGCCAGCGCCGCTCCTGACGAGACCAGGCGTCTGCGACCGGGTCGATCGGGAAGAACACGCCCATCTCGTTGCTCGAGACCAGCGCGAGGTCGGTGCCTTCGGCGTCCGCGGCGATCCGCCACTGCAGAGCGGACCGGGCGCACAGATGCTCCCCCATGGCGATCGCGATCGTGGTCAGCGTCGGGGTGGGATCTCTGCGGCGGTCGGCCGGTGTGCGCATCACCTCGTCGAGGTAGCGCTCGTAGGCCGCCTCGATGCTGCCCAAGTCGTCGACGTCGACGTGTGCCTGGCGTGCGCGCTCGAGCCAGTCGCGCAGCGCCTGCTCGCCGCGCCGGTCGAGGGGCCGCACGGTGACGCGCCCGTGGCTGCGCTTGTCGTCCCACTGCATACCGCTGAGCCTATGCAGTCGCGAGCGTGTTTTCCCACCGGTGCGGGCGAGTCCGGCCACGCTGCCCGACGTGCGCGGTCGCGACGTAGGCTCGCGGGCATGACGACCATCACTCCCCTGATCAGTGCACACGAACTCGATGCCCGGCTGCGCGACCCGGACCTGTCGACGACCGTGATCGACGTGCGGTGGGTGCTCGGCGGCGCCTCGCAGCGCCCCGCATACGACGAGGGCCACCTGCCGGATGCCGCATGGGTGGAGTTCGAGCAGGCGCTGACCGGCACCCCCGGAGCGGGTGGCCGCCATCCGTTGCCGGGCGAGGACGCGTTCGGTGCGGCGATGCGTGCGGCAGGGGTGCGCGATGACCGGCGGGTCGTCGTGTATGACGCCGCGAACTCCCTCGCGGCCAGTCGCCTGTGGTGGCTGCTGCGCTACTTCGGCAAGGACGACGTGCAGGTGCTCGATGGCGGCCTGCAGGCCTGGCGAGAGGCCGGGCTCCCCCTCGACACGGCGACGGTCACACCCGAGCCGGGAGACTTCACGCCGCGCACCCGCCGGGAACTGCTGCTGGACGCCGACGGCGCGGCGCAGTACGCACGCGAACAGATCCTGCTCGACGCCCGGCCCGCAGACCGGTTCGCGGGGCAGAACGAGACCATGGATCCGGTCGCCGGGCACATTCCGGGCGCCCGCAGCGCGCCGGCCCTGATCAACGTGGATGAGGACGGCCGCTTCCTGCCGGCCGACGAACTGGCGGCCCGCTTCGCCGATCACGGGGTTTCCGACGACGTGGCCGTCGGCACCTACTGCGGTTCAGGGGTGCAGGCCGCGCACCTCGCCCTGGCGATGGAGGTTGCCGGGCTGCATCCGCGCACGGCCGTCTACGTCGGGTCCTGGTCGCACTGGGTCACCGACCCTTCCCGCCCGGTGGCCACAGAGCGGTCCTAGCGCTTCGACCGTCACTGGGGCCGGCACGGGTGTCGGTGCCTTCGCGCGGTGACAGACTGCAGGGGTGAGCGAGACCCACACCGGCTCGCAGGGCGACTCGGCCAACCGGCTGAGCCCGATGCAGTTCGTCCTCGGATTCGGCGTCGTCGCCGGCCTGGGCGACTTCGTCTACGAGGGCGCACGCTCGGTCGTCGGCCCTTACCTGGCCACCCTGGGCGCGAGCGCGGCGGTCGTCGGGATCGTCGCCGGCGCCGGCGAAGCCGTCGCCCTGGTGCTCCGGCTCGCCACCGGCCCCCTGTCGGACCGCACCCGTCGGCCGTGGCCCATCACCATCACCGGGTATGCGATCACCATGGTGGCGGTTCCTCTCCTGGCGGCGACGCAGCTGCTGTGGCAGGCGATCGTGCTGGTCATCGCCGAACGTTTCGGCAAGGCGGTGCGCAGCCCTGCCAAGGGCGCCATGATGGCGGCGGCGAGCAGCTCCCTGGGGAGGGGCCGGGCATTCGGCATCCAGGAAGCCCTCGACCAGGCCGGCGCCGTGGTCGGCCCACTCGTGGTCGCCGCCATGATCGCGGTGTCCGGATATCGGCTCGGTTTCGCGGTGCTCGCGGTGCCGGCCGCAGCGGCCATCGTGGTGCTGGCCCTGGTGCGACGTGCTGCGCCGCATCCGCAGTCTTACGAGCAGGCAGCGGCGTCACCGCGCCCCCGGCCCGGCGAGCGGAACCGGCCGTGGTGGCGATTCTCGGCGAGATTCTGGGCCTATGCGGGATTCACGACGCTGACCATGACCGGTTTCGCCACCTTCGCCGTGCTCGGCTTCCACCTGGAGACCCGCCACGTGATCCCCACCTGGCAGATCCCCGTGGTCTATGCCGTCGCCATGGGCGTCGACGCGCTCGCTGCGCTGGCGTCCGGCTGGATCTATGACAGGGTCGGAATGCGCGGGCTCGCAGCGTTGCCGGTGCTCGCCGCGGCGGTTCCAGCGCTGTCGTTCTCGACCGACACCGCCCTGATCTGGATCGGCGCGGGCGTGTGGGGCGCGGCCATGGGGGTGCACGAGTCGACCATGAAGGCCGCGGTCGCCGACCTGGTGCCGCCCGACCGACGCGGCAGCGGCTATGGCGTCTTCACGGCCGTATATGGCCTCGCCTGGCTGGCCGGGTCGGCGATCATCGGCGGCCTCTACGGCGTCTCGGTCGACGCCGCCGTGCTGTTCGTCGTGGTCGTGCAGGCCGTCGCCATGCTGACGTTCATCCCGCTGATCGCGTCGCGCTCCCCACGGATGTGCTGAGCCCTGCGGCACGCCCGGCGGGGCTCAACCGCCGTCCACCACCGACGTCTCGGCCTCGGCAACCATGGCGCGCAGCCGGTCGTCGAGGTCGCGGCTGTCGAGCCAGCCGTCGGGCAGGATCACCTTCCGCTCCGAACCGGCCCGTCCGCGCGGGCCCTCCGCCGCCTCACCCGGCCACGGCTGGTCGAGGTCGAGCGAACCGAGCAGGTCGTCCAGCGCCGCCAGCGAGTCGACCAGGCCCAGGCTCGCCCGCAGCTTGCCGCCGACCGGGAATCCCTTGAAATACCACGCGATGTGCTTGCGGATGTCGCGGCAGCCCTTGAGTTCGTCGTCATAGAACTCGATCAGGTATGTCGCGTGCAGCCGCAGCGTCTCCGCGACCTCCCGCATCGACGGGGTCACCCGCGCGGTGGTGCCGGCGAACGCGGCGGCCAAATCGGTGAACAGCCAGGGCCGTCCCAGACAGCCACGACCCACCACGACGCCATCACAGCCGGTCTCGCGCACCATGCGCAGCGCGTCGTCGGCCGACCAGATATCGCCGTTGCCGAGCACCGGAATGCTCGTGACCGCCTCCTTCAGCCGCGCGATCGCCGACCAGTCGGAGTGCCCCGAATACGCCTGGGCTGCGGTCCGCGCGTGCAGCGCGACGGCGGCCGCACCCTCGCCCTCGGCGATCCGGCCGGCCTCGAGGAACGTCAGGTGGTCCTCGTCGACGCCACGACGCATCTTGACGGTCACCGGCACGTCATGAGGCGACGCCTCCCGCACGGCGCTCGCCACGATGCTGCGGAAGAGGTCGGTCTTCCACGGCAACGCGGAGCCACCGCCGCGACGAGTGACCTTGGGCACCGGACAGCCGAAATTCATGTCGATGTGGTCGCACCGGCCCTCCTCCACGAGGATCCGCACCGCCTTCGCCGTGGTCACCGGGTCGACGCTGTAGAGCTGGATCGAGCGCGGCGACTCATCCGGATCGTGCTCGATGAGGCGCATCGTCACCTCGTTGCGCTCGACGAGCGCACGAGAGGTGATCATCTCGCTGACATACAGCGACGTCGCACCATGCGCACCGCCGGCGTCGGCACCCTCGGCACCGTACCGGCGGCACAGACGACGGAAGGCGCGATTGGTGATGCCTGCCATCGGTGCGAGCACGACGGGAGAGGTGATCGTGTGCGGGCCGATCTGCAATGGGGGCAGCACGGGTGACCCGCTCGCGCCGTCCCCCGCGGACAGGTGAGGGCGGCCCGGAGTTGCGGGCGCAGTGATGCCGGTCTCGGTGAGCACATCAGTCATGACGGCACCATCATCGCAGTCGAGCGCAAATCGGACGCTTCGTGCCATGATGAGGGGACGGTGCACAATGCCGGGACAGGAGATTCTGCGATGTATCACGTGCCCTTCGCGCTGCTGCTGCCCGGGATCATCATCGGCGCGCTGCTCGTGCTCTATTGCTGGTATGACATCGTCCGCACCGACCATGAGCTGTACTTCCCCAAGCCGGTATGGGCGCTCGCAGTGGTCGTGCTGGTGCCGCTCGGCCCGATCGCCTACCTCCTCTTCGAGAAGCTGCGTCTCACCCAAGTGCCCGGGGAGCCCGCGGAGGAACTCACGATGACTCCCGGTGGCAACACGTACATCCACCGGTCCTGACCGACGAGCTGTCAGCAGCCCCCTCTGCGGCGTGACCGCACGACCAGCTCACCAGGCCGATCTCGTGGAATGCGTTGACGCCTCCGCATACATCTCCCGCCGCGTCAGTGGCCAGTCGGCCGGTTTGCCCGCGGTGAAGACGAACTGCGACAGCCCGAGCGTGCCGTAGTCGAAGCCCGCCTTCGATCCGGCGAGCCACAGATCACGGGCCCGATAGAACTGCTCGTCGAACATCTCGATGATCTGATCGCGGTGCTCCCGGTGATTGCGCCGCCAGATCGACAGGGTGCGCGCGTAGTGATGCCAGAGGTTCTCCCGGTCGATCGACCAGAGACCCTCGGCGGCGAGCAGCCGCTCGATCTCTGCCACCGTCGGCAGGTATCCGCCGGGAAAGATGTGCCGGTCGACCCAGGCGTCGTTGGCCTGCATGCGCTGGTTGGTGATCACGTGCAGCACGGCCACCCCGGACGGGTCGAGCATGCGGCGCAGCACGCGGAAGTAGTTACGGTGCAGATGCCGGCCGACGTGCTCGAACATCCCGACACTGGCGATGCGATCGTATGGTCCGCCGATCTCGGGGTCCTTGGTCTCCGGCAACTCCTGATAATTCATCAGGCGGAACTCCACCTGGTCGTCGACACCCTCGCGCTGAGCCAGTTCCCTTGCCCCGGAGAGCTGCTCGTCGCTGAGGGTGATGCCCACGGCGCGCACGTCATAGAGCTTCGCGGCGGCGACGACGAGCGCGCCCCACCCGCAACCGATGTCGAGCAGCCGCTGACCGGGCTCCGGGCGCAGCTTGCGCAGGATGTGACCGATCTTCTGCTCCTGCGCGGCGTCCAGCGAATCGTCCGCACGCTCGAAATAACCACAGGAGTAGGTCAGGCTCGAGTCGAGGAACATCCGGTAGTAGTCGTTGCCGACATCGTAGTGGCTGCTGACCTGACGGCGCTGTGAGTTGCGTCGGTTCCGCTCGCGGCGATACAGCTCGCGTAGTGGCCGGATCCTTTGCACCGCAGCCTGATTGCGGGCGATGATCCAGAAGAGGTCGTCCAGCTCGTCCTCGCTGATCTGCAGGTCTCCGCGCACGTAGGCCTCACCGAAGGCCATGCTGGCGCTGGCGCCGAGCTTCTTCAGGTCGAGCGGCGCCGTCGCCGTGACGTGGACGAGCGGGCCGGAGCCGCCATAGACGCGCTCATCACCGTCCCAGAATCGCACGGCCACTCGGCCGTCGTGAATACGACGGAGCACCAGGTCGATCAGCGTCTTCTCGATCACGCATCCTCCCAACGGGGCCGATCACTCGGCCGCGTGAAGACCGTATGCAAGCAACCTTAAAGAGCTCTGGACGGAGCCGGGTCGTCTCAGAGCCAACCCTTGCCCTCGGCGACTCGCGCGGCCTCGGCCCGCGTGCGGGTGTCGGTCTTGCCGATCGCGGACGACAGGTGGTTGCGCACCGTGCCCTCCGACAGGAAGAGCTCCCGCGCGATGTCGGCGACCGTGCCCCCGCCGCGTGCGGCCTTCAGCACGTCGGTCTCCCGGGAAGTGAGGGGTGACTCCCCGGCGACGAGCGAATCCGTCGCCAGCGCCGGGTCGACGACTCGAAGACCCTGGTGCACCCGGCGCACGGCATCGGCGAGTTCCTTTGCCGGGGTGTCTTTCACGACGAACCCGGCCGCGCCCGCCTGCAGTCCGCGGCGCAAGAACCCGGGCCGCCCGAACGTGGTGACGATCAGGACCCGCACGGCGGGCATGACCTCGCGCAGCTTCTGGGTGGCGGTGATGCCGTCCATACCCGGCATCTCGACATCCATCAGCACGACGTCCGGTGCGTGTTCACGCGCCCGTTCGACGACCTCGTCACCTCGCGACGCCTCCGCGACGACCGTCAGGTCCGATTCCAGCTCCAGCAGCGCCGCGAGCGCACCGCGGACCAGAGCCTGGTCGTCGGCCAGCATCACCCTGATCGTCATCGGGGATCACCTCGACGTACAGAGCTGAGCGTCCCTCCCGTTTGTGGAGGAGGGACGAGCGAGAACTGATTCATGCGAGCGCCTCCCCCGGGCTGCTGAGCGGCTCCCGCGCCTGCTCCACGGCATCGGAAGCGCTCGGCGCCACGGTGACGCGGATCTCGAATCCGTGCGGCTCGAGCCCGCGAGTCACGACCTGCGCGCCGGCCGCTATCGCCCGCTCGCGCAGGCCGCGCAGGCCGTTCCCGTTCATCGACATGTCCACCTTCCCGTCTCCGTCGTCGCGGATCATGATGCTGCGCTCGTCGACCAGAATGGTGCACCGGCCCGCCCCGCTGTGCCGAATGACGTTGGTGACGCCCTCTCGCACGGTCCACGCGAAGACCTCCTGCAGGTCTTCGGGCACCTCGTCGAGTGCGTGCGGCAGGTCGGGCTCGATCCCTGCCGATGCCAGTGCTTCCCGGGCTCTCGCAAGCTCCCCGGGCAAGGAGATCTCGCGGTATCCCTCGACGGCACGGCGCACGTCGCCGAGTGCGCTTCGGGACAGTCGCTCCAGGTCGGCCACCTCGGCTCTTGCCCGCTCGGGGTCGACCTCCATCAGTCTGCCCGCAAGCTCCGCCTTGACCGTGATGACCGTGAGTGAATGGCCGAGGATGTCATGCAGGTCGCGCGCCATCCGGTTGCGCTCCTCCTGCACCATCAGGCGCGCATTCTCGGTGCGCTGCCCCCGCAGCGCATGTCCTCTTCGGGATGACGCGACACCGCCCGAGGCCGCGACCATCGCGAGCAGCAGCGCGAAGAGCAGCGAATTGTCGGACGACCATCCGGACAGTTGATATTCGAGCACCACATACACCGCGCCGAGCACGAGGCTGATCGCGAGGCCCTGCCAGATCTTCCAGGTCCACAGACCCGAAACCCCGAGGAAGACCCAGGTGACGGTGCCCTCCTGGCCGATCAGCAAGGTGGCGGCGACGGCGAGCGCCAGCACGAGCAGATACCCCGGCACGACCATGCGCTTCTTCGCCGCGGGCATCTCCACATGGGGCGCGAACGCCTTCATGCCCGAATTCGAGAAGTGATAGAGGTAGGCCACGGCGAAGGCGACCACGGATGCCAAGCCGACCCAGCCGCGCACGGTGTCGCGCATCGCCCAGGCGGCACCGGCCGGCTCGAGCAGGAAGACCAGCCAGATCGCGACCATCAGGCGCCCGACGTTTCGCCCCCGCCGGTCGTCGTCCGGTTCGCGGCCGTCGCGTGGCGGGTCGACCAGCCGGCCGAGCCGACTGCCCGCCTGGCGCAGCGTCCGGGCGAGCGCACCCGATGCCTGATCCTCCATACCCATACCTTCTCACTGATCGGCCCGTATGCACGGGCGCCGGCGTCTCGCCGGATGCCGCGGAGGGCCCCCTGAACCCTCCGCGGCATCCGGCCGGCGATCACACCCGCTTGGTGTCCCTGCCGAAGCCCCAGGCGGCGGCGCCGAGGAAGATCGCCAGCCATACGACCGCGTTGATCACCCAGCTGAAGTGGAACTCGGCCACCAGGGGCCCGTGCACCAGGTTGTTCAGGCCCCACAGCGGGGTGAACTGCGCGAAGGTCTGATACCAGTCGGGCATCTGGTCGAGGGGCACGAACAGCCCTCCCGCGAAGGCGAAGAGCACGATGGCGAACGCCTGGATCTGCATGACGTTCTCGGTCGGCAGCAGGTAGCCCATGCAGAGGCCGAACGCGGCATACATCAGGGAGCCGACCCACACGCACGCCGCGGTCACCAGCCACACCCACAGGGGCATGTCCGCCTTTCCCGTGACCAGCCCGATGACGTAGACGGCGACCATGGAGGCCAGGCCCAGCAGCATCGCGGTGGCCGATTTGACGACGACGTAGGCGAGCGGGGTCAGCGGCGTGAGACGCAGTTGGCGGCTCCAGCCCTCGCTGCGCTCGATCGAGACCATCGAGCCGCCGCTGGCGGTGGCGAGGATCGCGCCGTAGAGCGCCATGCTGATCATGACGAAGGCACTGACGTTGCCGTTGGCGATGTCGGTGTCGCCGTTGCTGACGGTCAGGCCGAAGATCAGGTAGAAGAAGATCGGCATGATCATCGTGAAGATCATCGTGCGCCTGTTGCGCAGCAGACGCCGCGACTCGAGTTTGAGCAGGGTCAGGTTGAACCCGCCCATGGACGGTGCGCGGCGTGCGCTCAGATCGGGAACGGTGGTGGTCATCAGTGGTCTCCTGTGTCGGCGCCGGTCAGGGCGATGAAGGCTTCCTCGAGGCCGCGGGCGGCGATCTCGACGTCGTGGGCGGCGGTGTTGGTGAGCAGATGGCGGGCGACCTGGTCGCTGTCGCGCGAGGAGATCAGCACGTTCTCGCCGCGGATCTCGACGGTGTCCGCTCCGGGTATGCCGTGCAACGCCGCCTCGTCGGGGTGCGGCAGCCGGCACCGGATGAGGCGGCCTGCGGTCATGGCCTTGACTTCGGCGGCACTGCCGTCGGCGACGATCTCGCCCTCCCGGACGAGAACGATGCGGTCGGCATACGCGTCGGCCTCTTCGAGATAGTGGGTTGCGAACATGACCGTGCGGCCCCGCCCCGCGTCCTCGCGGATCGCCGCCCAGAAGTCCCGCCGGCCCGTGACGTCCATGCCGGTGGTCGGTTCGTCCAGGATGATCAGCTCCGGGTCGGACAGCAGCGCCATGGCGAAGCGCAGCCGCTGCTTCTCTCCGCCGGAGCACTTCTTGACCTGGCGGCCCGCGATGTCGGTGATGCCGGCCCGCTCCAGGACCTCCTGCGCCGGCCGGCTGTGAGCGAACAGGCTGCCGGTCAACTGCACCGTCTCCAGCACCGTGTAGTCGCCGAGCAGCCCGCCGGTCTGCAGGACCGCGGCGACCAGACCCTTGGCGATGGCCTGTCGCGGCGTCATACCGAAGACACGCGCCTCGCCCTCGTCCGGCGAGCTGAGTCCGAGGATCATGTCGATCGTCGTGGTCTTGCCCGCACCGTTGGGCCCCAGGAAGGCCACGACCTCACCGGGTCGCACCCGAAGGTCCATACCCCGCACCGCGTGGACACTGCCGAAGCTCTTGTGCACGCCCTGCAGGTCGACCGCATTCGCGGTGTCCGTGCCCGCCGGGTGCAGGTGCCCCTGTTTCTCGTCTGTGATCATGTCCCCCAGACTGTCGCGGCGGCGCCTGCCGCACCTGCGGCGCCTGTCATGACCCCTGCATGACATCTGTCACGCAGGCGGCGTCCCGGCAGACCTTCCGGGCCGGGAGCCGACCACGGTGACCTATCCTCGTCGGGTGTCTGCCTGCAGCAACCCCTCCACGCGCACGTCGCCTCTGCGCGTCAAGATCGAGCATCTGAGCGACCCGGTCCTGCGTCGCGTCGCACGGCTGCCGAAGGTGGTCCCAGCCCTCGTCGTGCTGGCCCTGCTCGTGCTGGGGGCACTGCTGCGGCAGGTGGCCGGTGCGATCTGCTTCGCCGTATGTGCCGTGCTGGTGGGCTGGCTGCTCTACCTCTCGTGGCCGCGGCTGTCGTCGGCCGAACGGATGATGCGCAGCGCGGTGCTGCTGCTTCTCGTGGCCGTGACGGTGGTGACGGCCGCCTCCTGAGCCACGGCCGATACGGACTGAAGTTGACAATCATTCTCATTTAGCTGAGGATGATGGTCATGCTCTCCCCCAAGGCCGGCCTCGCCGTCATGACGTCGCTGGCCGTGGCGCTCCCCGCGCTCGCCGCCTGCGGCGACCGGGCCGACGCCTCGCCGCACGCCGTGCGCGTCACGACCTCCTTCTATCCGCTCACGTATGCCGTGCAGCAGATCGGCGGCCACCACGTCGAGGTCACCTCGATCACCCCGA
>CAYPQR010000046.1:0-12019 GCA_964412865.1 uncultured Intrasporangiaceae bacterium | reverse complement strand
CGCCAGGGGCGCGGGCGGTCTTTCCGCGAGGAAGCCGGGGCCAGCATGGGCCCGGACGCGGCTTCGCGCAAGGGGCTTTCGCGGCATAAACCGCGGCCCTCCGCAGGCTCCGGGCCCCTATTTATTCCACGATCCCCTTGCCCTGCGCCGCGGCCGGGCCGACGGCACTTCGTGCCTTCCTCGCCAAAAGAACGCTAGGTGTATGAGGCCATGACGTTGGTGACACCTGCGTGGAGCTTGGTCACGGGTGGCTGGTTCCCGGCGGCAGTGTGGGGCCGATGGTAGTTGTAGTGGATGTTCCACACGCCCAGGGCTGCTGACCGTTGGTGTTCGCTGGTCCATTCGCGGGCGTAGAGGAACTCTTCGGCCAGGATCCTGTTGTAGCGCTCGACCTTGCCGTTGTGGCGGGGCGTGTAGGGCGTGATGCGCTGATGTCGGGCGCCGCGCAGCACGGTGGCGAAGTCCTTGGCGCGGTAGCACGAGCCGTTGTCGGTGACGATGCGGTGGATGTGGGTGATGCCGTGTTCGGCGAACCAAACCCTGGCCCGATGCATGAACCCGATCGCAGTGCGCGCTTTCTCGTCGGGGAGCGTTTCGGTGTAGGCCAAGCGGGAGAACCCGTCGATGGCCGAGTGGAGGTAGACGTATCCGCGGCGGGCGCCGGCCGCCTTGGCACGTTCGACTTTCTTGGCCTGCTCTGTCCCGCGGCCGTGGCTGCGCCAACCACCCCCATCAGGAATGCGGCCGACTTTTTTCACATCGACGTGAACCATGTGCCCAGGCCAGCGCGCCGTGATGGTGCGGGGCGTTCGGTTGGACTCACCACCCGGGTCGATGAATCGGCGCCGATTCAAACCGAGCCGAGCCAAGTGCCGGGAGACGGTGCGCACCGAGATCGTGATGTCCTCGCTGGCCAGTTCGTGAGCGATGCGGGCAGCCGACCATTTACGACTCCGCCGCAGCTGCTCGATCCGCCTGATCGTCTTGGTGCTGGTTGCGGTCGGCTGCCGGTGCGGGACACTCGGCCGATCATGTAAGCCCAGTTCACCGTGGGTGCGGTAGCGGCGCACCCATTTGCTTGCGCATGCGCGGGAGATGCCCATCTCGGCGGCAACATGCGCGATCGGGCGGTGGCGGCAGCGTTCAACGAGTCGGCGGCGGCCCTCGATCGACAGCGGAGCGTTAGCGTGTGTACTCACCCGAACCTCCGACACGCAGTGCGGCGACCGTTGCTGATCGTGAACAGTTCTACCCACTGGGTTGACGACAGATCGCGCGGCAGAGGAACCCCTCGAAAATTCTGCTGGGCAAGCCACCGTCGAACCTCAACATGCTGCGCCGACCCGAGTACCCGCGGCAGAATCTGGTGTAAGCCACGCCCCTTGCCGGTGAACACAGCATGCACGAAGCGCTTGTACTGTTTTCGCTGATCCGCGGGGATCAGCGGCGCCTGCCGCCGTTGGATGACGAGCAGACCCGCGTCGACTCCAGGGCGCGGGGTGAACGCAGAGGACGGGATGCGACCGGTCAAGGTGAAGTCGAACCACGGCCACCATTGCGCAGTCATCATCGTGGCACCTCCGACGGAGGCACGCCGTCGGGCGACCTCCCACTGGACCATCAAAATCGCATCTGTCCACCCGGGTGCGTGTAGCACGTGTCGCAGTATTGCAGTGGTCTGGTCGAACGGAAGATTCCCAACGATGACGTGCGGCTTCCCAGGAAGTCGGTAGCGCAGGAAATCACTGTGCACGACCTTCGTGGTGGGCAGGCATCGGCCTTGTAAAGATCGTGCCCACCGGCGATCGATCTCGACCGCCGTTAAAGGTCGACCAAGCTCCTGTAGAGGGAGCGTCAGTGCGCCGCCGCCTGGGCCGATCTCGATGATCGGCCCCTTCGTGCGCGTGACGAAGCCGACGACCTTGTCGATGGTGGCGTGGTCGGTGAGGAAATTCTGGCCGAACTCATGTCGGCCGGAGCCATACGTAGGCACGAGGACATACTCCGGGCATCTGGAAGGTGACCCGGGCAGCAAAAACAGCGCCGCCCAGCAACGGAAATGCTGAACGCGGCGCAGCGGTCCGAAGGACCGAAGCTACGCCGCTAGAAGCGGCGGTTCTGTCAAGTCCCGAGTTTGGTGGAGGCTGATCGGTTGTTCAGTTAGGTTGTCGCCGCGGCGAGGTGCATCGTGTTCTCGCGCTGCCAGTAGTCGGCTTCGAACTCGGCCGGCGGGACGTAGCCGAGCTCGCTGTGCAGGCGCTCGCTATTGTACCAGGACACCCATTCGGCGGTGGCGTACTCGACGTCCTCGGCGCTGTCCCACCGGTACCGGTGGATCAGTTCGTGCTTGTACAGCGAGTTCAGCGCCTCGGCCATCGCGTTGTCATACGCATCCCCGCGGGAACCCACGGAGGTCACCGCACGGGCCTCGGCGAGGTGCTCGGTGTAGCGGATCGCCCGGTATTGCGCCCCACGGTCCGAATGATGGACGAGCCCGACAACGCTGTGCCCGTGGCGTTTCCGGTTCCATAGTGCCATCGCGAGCGCGTCGATCGCGAGGTCGGCGAACATGCGCGTCGAGGACTGCCAGCCGACGATCATGCGCGAGAACACATCGAGTACGAACGCGACGTACACCCAGCCGGCCGCGGTGCGGACGTAGGTGATGTCGGCGACCCATAAGTCATTCGGCCCGTCTGCGGTGAACTCGCGCTCGACCCGGTCGCCGGGGCGCTCCGTCTCCGGCGCGAGGCGTGGCCTGCGCGGGAACTTGCCGCGCACGACACCGCGTATCCCGAGGTTGCGGCAGAGCCGTTCCACGGTGCACTGGGCGACTCTGATGCCGCGTCGGCGCAGTTCGGCGTGGATCTTGCGGATGCCGTACACCTGTTTGGAGTCGTTGTAGATCTCCATGATCAGCTCTGTGAGCTCGCCGTCCCGTACGGCGCGGGCCGAGGGCGTGCGCTGCTTGGCGGCGTAGTAGGTCGAGGGGGCGATCGGGCAGCCGTGCTCGGTGAGCACTCTGCAGATCGGCTCGATTCCCCACTCGTGCTTGTGGTCGTCGATGAACGCGACGATCACCGATGTGGGCGGTCGAGCTCCGCCGCGAAGAAAGCCGATGCGGACTTCAGGATGTCGTTGGCGCGGCGCAACTCCCGGTTCTCCTGCTCGAGTTGGCGGATCCGTTCCAGGTCGGACACCGTGGCCAGGCCAGGAAGGTCGGCCTGGCCGGACTCGACTTGTTTGACCCAGTTGCGCAGGGCTTCAGGATGCACGCCGAGTTGTTCGGCGATCCGCCGGATCGCGCCGGTGCGCGTCTCGGGGTCCTTGCGGGCCTCGACGGTCATGCGGGTGGCGCGGTCGCGGAGCTCGGCGGGGTACTTCGATGGGCGGGGCATGGAGGAACGGTCCTTCCGTGTTAACTACCCTCCATCAAACCCGAGACGGTTCATTCTTTATCACTGCGATACTCGTAATACCCACGCGCTGGAGACTACAGGACGGCGGTTGCGTGCTACCAATGTCATGACCCGCAACAGCTAGGGGGGGCAGCAGGCATGTCCACTGTCAGGGGCGCCACCAGCATCGACGGCGAAAATCCGGCAGAAAGAACCTGCCCAAACTCTTGCACAACCACACGGGGAAGAGTACTATTAACAGTGTAAGGGACAGGGGCGGCACAGAAGACCAGCCCCGCCACCGAAGTCCAGGAGGACACCATGACCAAGCCGACCCACGTCAACATCACCGGCCCCGCCGACCTCATCGCCTCGATCCCCGCGCTGATCGGCTTCACCCCCACCGACTCCATCCTCATCGTCGGCCTCGCCGACGGTGCGCTGCTGTTCTCCATGCGCGTCGACATCGACGCCGCCGCCCCCACCGTCGCCGCCGGACAGGTCGGCGCCACCATCACGGGCAACGGCGCCACCAACGTCATCATCCTCGCCGTCTCACCCCACCAGCAGAAGGCCGAAACCGTCGCCCACGTCGTCGCCGCCATGCTCGCCGCCGACGGAATCCCCATCGCCCGCCAGCTCCACACCCCGCAGATCACCCCCGGCAGCCCGTGGCACTGCATCGAGACCGGGCAGCACGGCACCCTCGCAGACCCGCAGGCCACCGTCTACGCCGCAGAAAAGGTCTACGCCGGAGGATCGACCCGATCGACCCGCCACGAGATCGAGCACGAACTCGACCCCATCGGCACCCCCATCGCCACCGAGCCGGCCGACACGCTGCACACCGACCCCTTCGCCGCCATCGCCACCCTCGCCCGCCTCGCGGCCGAGCACGCCGCCGGAACCCCCCTCGCAGACAGCGACGCCGCCACCATCGGCGCCCTCCTCGTCGACACCCCCAACCGCGACGCCGCCCTCGGCCTGCTCGTCAGCGACGACCGCGACGCCATCGGCGCACTCTGCGCCGCCGCCGCCCGCCGACTCGCCGGACCCGCCCGCAGCGCCGCCGCCACCATCTACGCCGCCGCCAGGTACATCGCAGGAGACGGCACCCGCGCAGGCATCGCCATCGACGCCGCCCTCACCGCCGACCCCGACAACCGCCTCGCCGCCCTCATCGACCTCAGCCTCACCCACGGAGCACCCCCCGCCCTCATCCGCGCCGCCGCCCGCGCCGCCGCCAACGACCAGTAACCAACCACCAAACCTCGGCCCCCGGGTCTCGCGTGTGCGGGACCTCGGGGGCCGGCGGCGGCGTGACGGTTCGGCCCCAGGGGGCCTCCCGCACGACCGCCCCCAGCCCCTCGTCCCGCGCACACGAGCCCCGGGAACCGAGGGCACCGCCCACAGCGTCACCAGCGCGGACGGGCAAAGAACCCAGCGCGGACGGGCAAAGAACCCAGCGCGGACGGGCAAAGAACCCAGCACAAAGACCGCCAGAACCCTTGCACAACAACACAAGTAAGAGTACTATTAACAGTGTAAGGAACAGGGGCGGCACAAAAGACCAGCCCCGCCACCGAAGTCCAGGAGGACACCATGACCACGCAACGATGCGACTGCTGCGGCAAGCGATGCCGCAGCTGCTCGAGCAACCTCACCGCCGCCGACGCCCTCGACACGATGCGCGACGCCGTCGCCGCACTCCAGCGATTCACCAGGGCCGACCTCGCAGACGCCCTGAGCGACCACGATGCCGCCGTGGTCATCGCCGCCAGCGAGGTCCTCGCCGACGCCCTCGACGACACATTCTCCGAGCCCCTCGGTTAACGGCCCGGCCCCCGAGGCCCCGCTCACGCGGGACCTTGGGGGCCGGGGGCGGCGTGACGGTTCGGCCCCAGGGGCCTCCCGCACGACCGCCCCCGGCCCGAGGTGGCGCAGGTGGCCGCGCCGGCGGGCGGAATCGGCCCCAGGGGGCCTCCCGCCCACCGGCGACGGCCGCGCTCAACCTGCGGCCCGTGGGTGGAGTAGCTCGTGGCGGGGGCATCGAGCCCCCACCACGAGCCCGGCCGGGGCGGCGTGACGGTTCGGCCCCAGGGGGCCTCCCGCACGACCGCCCCGACCGGCCGTCACACCGCTTCCCCCGAAATATCACTAACGCTACTATTAACGGTGAAATGAAACGGGTGGCCGACAGAGCCGCCCACCACCGTCCAGGAGGACACCATGAGCATCGACGCGCTCGACCCCATCCCCGAGCTCGACACCGAAGCGGTGATGCTCTGCGCTGCTCTCTGGTCCCGCGACCACACCCGGAATGTCGCGATCGCCGCCCTCGTCGAAGCCGACGACTTCGAACGCCCCGCACACGCCACCATCTGGTCCCATTGGTGCCAGCAGGTGACCAGCCGCCGGCCGCACGACGCCGCCAGCCTCTCCGCGCAGCTCGTCGACGCCGGCACCGACGCCGCACCCCGCAGCGTCCACACCGCACTCCGCACGATCACCACCCTCGGCGCCGAGCCCGGCGCCCTCGGCGAATACGCCCTCAACGTCGTCACCGCCGCCTACCGGCGCAGCTACCTGCGCGTCGCCGAAAGCCTCGCCCACGCCGCCAACACGGCACCCACCAGCGAGCTGTTCCCGATCATGGTCGAACACGGGCGGCGGCAGCGGGCCGACGCCAGGCGTCTCGACGCACTGCGCCGGCACATCGGCGACAACCCCACTACCCAGGAGGCAGACACATGACCCCCGACGCCGCAGCCCTGATCTGGGCCCGCCTCGACAACGGCATGACCATGGCCGCCATGGCTGACTGGCTCGGCGTGCACCAGAAGTCCGTCAGCCGCTGGGAGCGCGGCGAGCGCCCCGTGCCCAAGGACTTCCTGTCGAAGCTCGACGAACTGCACCGCATCACCAACGACGCGATCGAGAAGGTCCACACTGCCGGCGGGGCCGTCGCGCTCGGTGACCCCGAGGACTTCCACGCATTCTGGGCCGCATGGCCTGAATACGAACCCTTGCCGCCATCCTGGTGGTGGATCGTCACCCACCGGGCCCGACAACGCGGGCACCTCACCGTCACCTATGCGGACAACGGCAAATACACCCGAAACCAGCAATAACATGTACATCTGCGGGAGGTGCGAGGTGTACCGGCTGCCACCTCCTGAGACGAAGACGATCGAACTACGGCTCGCCCGGGAGTGTGCTTGCAACCGCTGCCGCCCGTCGTGTCGAGAGATCGGTGATGACGGTGGTGTCCGTGGCCGGAGCTTCCCTCACCGGCCACGGACACCACCGATTCTAGAACATTCATTCGATGAATAGAAGTAGGTACCGTGTCTCGGCTGTGCTCATACGTACCTGCCGCTCGGTGTGCCGGCAGAAATGCTGGGGCCGACTGTGAGCATCGAAGGCCCGCATCGGTTGTGCACGTCGATCAGTAGTCCACCGCCGCGTCCGACTCGTACAGCGCCTTCGCGTCGGCTCCGTCTCGCACGGCCTTGCGTACCGACTCCTTCGTCAGGTCCAGCACCCGCAAGGTGTCTCCGACCTTCGCCACAGCCTCGATGCGGCCGTACTCGGACCCGAACGCTTCCGCGAAATCTGCGAGACCGCGCAGCTTCGGCATGGCGTCGGACATGTGGTGGCCGTGCGGGTCGACGATGTTCGCGGCGATGGTGCCGTCAGCGCGGCGGGAGAAGAACAGGAAGTCGGGCCGCAGTGCCTTGAACGCGCCGCTCGACGGGTCGCGGTACGCGATCGCCAGTGAGTCCTGCGCGGCGCGGGAAGGATTTCGCCACCAGGCGACGAAGCCGGCGGCCTTCATCTCCTGCTGTAGGACCAGCGTCTCCCAGTCGTTGAGATTGGTCGGCACGTCACCGTTCTCGTCGCAGAGTAGGTGGTGCTTCTGCGTCGGGAGGTCGGACTCGTTGCCGGCGGTGTCGCGCACCTTGGTGTCGGCCTGCCCGGTCCGGGGCCGGGTGAGCAGGATCGGTTGCGGCTGGGTGGTCATCGATTCCAGCTCGTCGTAGACGGCCTGCCGCTCGTCGGTCAGTCCCTTGCGCTGCACCCGCGTTTGTTGTAGCCAGTCGGCGGCGAGTTTGTTCGCTTCGTCGTCGATGTCTTCCGCGACCTCGGGAACGAGTGCCAGCGCTGCGAGTTGGACGGTCGCGTCGCGGAGCTCGTCGTCGTCGGCGTCGTCGCCGGCGAGGTGCCCGACGTAGGTCCGCGCGAGGTCGGCGCTGAAGATCCGGCCGGCGGCCCGGTATGCGTCCTGAATGGCACGGTGGTCGGCGGTGTCGGTGAAGGCCTTGCGGGAGATGGCGGTGTTGCTGTGCAGCTTTCCGCGCAGCTCCTCGCCCTCCATCGTCATGACGTCCTTGACTGCCGCATCGATCTTGTCCTTGTACTGCACCCGCCGCCCGTCGAGGACCGAGTGCAGGTGTGCGTGCGCTTGCTTTCCGGCGTCGGTGATCAGGTCGTCGTCGGAGAGTGCCTTGGCGATCGCGGTGAGGCGCTTGATGGGCTTTGCGGCGCGCTTCGGGATCGTCTGGGACGGCAGCATGTCGAAGCGCTCCCAGACATCCTCGGGCACCTCGGGGTTGGGAAGCAGCGTCACCGGGTCGAACAGAACGCGTCGGCCCGGGCCACCACCGGAGTCGCTGTCACCACTTCCGGTGGCGCCGCGCATCAGCTCCTCCGCGACCTCGGTCGCCTTCTTCCGGTCAAAGAACGGCAGTAGGCACTCGACGGAGTTCAACACCTGGTTGCCGGGGATCCGGCGCGCCAGCGGAGTACGCACCATGCGGCCGAGTAGCTGCGTGATGTGGGTGGGATCGAGCGCGGGCCGGAACGAAACGAGCACCTCGGCGCGCGGGCAGTCCCAGCCGGTGCTGATCGCCGTCTTCGCGAACAGCACCCGGATCCACGCCTGCTCCTGCACCGTCTCCGGTGCCACATAGGGGACGGGCACCTGGTTCACGGACAGGTCCTGGTGCTCGCCGAACACGTTGGCAAACGAGACCGTCGGCAGGTCCGCCCACTCCTCGAAGACCGCTTCCACTGCCCGCGCGACCGCGGTCTGGGTCGCGGCGGCGTCGCCGTCACGGACTTGCACCACCAGCAGTGGCACGACGGGGTCCGTCTCGCCTTGTTCCTTCGCGTACTGAACCCAGGCCTTGGTGCTCGCGATCACCTTGCGTACGGCACGCTTGAGCAGCACGGTGTCGAAGGTGCCCGACTCGCTGGGGATCGACAGGACGATGTCGTCCTTGAGTAGACCCGAGGCCTGCACCAGAGCGGAGTCCACCTCTACCGCCGGCAGTGCCACGCGTCCCTGTGGGGAGTCCTTGAACGCGTCCTCGAATTTCTGCGTGGTAGCGGAGATTCCCCAGACGATCGGCATAGGTGGTGTGGTGCCGTGTCCGTTGACTAGTCGCTGCACGATGGTGGTGCGGTCGCCGGCAGAGTTGTTCCACCCGCGGTGCGCCTCGTCCTGCACGAAGTACAGCGTCAGCCGTTCGTCGGCGATGGTCTCGGCGATGACGTCGTAGATGTTGCTCTGCACCTCGTCGGGGCGCGGCACCAGTGCGATCTCGTCGGTGTCGCCGTTGCGGTCACCGCGGACGAGCCGGTTGCCCTTGCTGAGCTTCTGCGCGTTGAGGAAGTAGACGTGCCCGGGGCGCAGCTTCGGCTCGTTGAACGTGGACTCGATGATTCGCAGCCGGGAGTCGAGTTGCTCACCACCGGCGGCTTGGATCCGCCGCCGCGACTGCTCGTTCAAGCTGGGGTCGTCGCTGAACCAGAGGACCACCGCCCCGGGGTCGGCGGCAAAGTTGAACTCGTCGCTGCCGAAGAACAGCGCCTCGATGACGGCGGCCGCCATGACGGTCTTGCCGGCGCCGGTGACGGCGGACAGCGCGAATCTGGACTTGGAGCCGAACTGCTTGTGGAGGGTGCGCGCCTGTGTGAGGTTGTCGAGCACACCCGCGACGGCACCGACCTGGTAGTCCTTAAGCGTGTACTCCATCAGGCGAACCTCCCAGAGTTGATCTCGAAGTTCCGCAGGTAGGACTCGTAGAGCTGGACGGGCCGGACCCCCTTGGGTAGTTCTCGGCACACCATCTGGAAGGCGAGGTCGTCGTCGGTGACGATGTACACCATCGCTACGCCCGGCGTCTTCTTCACCTCGGTGACGAAGCGGGCCGCGGTGTCGAGGTCGTCGAGTACGCCGTACACCTCGGTGAGGTCCCAGCCCTTGTCTCCGATCTCGGTGATGATCCGTCCGCGTGCTCCGGCGCGCAGCCAGAGCATGGGTGCGATCCGGGCGAAGGCACGGTGGTGGGCCACCGACAGCGGTCCTTCGTAGGTCAGGGTGAAGAACGCCGCGTTCTCCTCGAAGCCGTCGCTCATGGGGAACTCGTCGTAGAACTTGTAGTCGCCACGGAGCGGGTCGCCGTCTGGAGTCTTGCCAGTGATCGCTGCCTTGATCCTGGGCTTGGTGATGTGGTCGCACACCCCCCACTTCTCCCAGTCGGGGTCACCGGGCCGCAGACCCTCAGCACGCAAGGCACCCTGCTCGTCGTCGGAGACCTCGTTGTTGGTCACCGAGATGCACTGTCGTTGTCCGCCGTCCTGCTTGTTCAGGCGCATCACGGCGTGCGCAGTGGTCCCGGAGCCGGCGAAGAAGTCGAGCACCACAGCTGTGGGCTTGTCCTGAACGAAAAACCTGACCGTGTCCTCGACCGCGTACAGCGACTTGGGAAAGTCGAACCTTCGCCCGGGCAGGATGTCGCTGATCAGAGTTGATCCGTACTCGGACGCGTTGTGAGACTGAATCTTCCACTGCGTCGGAGCCACGCGATCGTCACCGAGATCCGCCCGGTAAGCGAGCAGCGAGCCGTCATCGGCACGCCCGCGCACCTCGTACTTCCCGGACTGCACGTCTGCGTACGCACCGTCGGGGAGATAGTTGACCACGAAGCCATAGGCGGTTGCGCGACCGAGACGCACCCGGCCTTGTGCCATGCGGGAGCGCAGCTCATCTGCGCCGACCTGCCACCGACCTTCGCTTCCGTTGCGTCGGAGCGGGAGGATCGCGACGAGTCCCTCCTTCGAGGGCGCCTCGCTCGTGCCGGCCGGAATCGCTTCTCCGACCTCGACAATCCGCTTGGTGTTCGGGTCCGCGTAGATGGGATAGAACATCTTTGGACGGTCGACCCGCCGCGAGTTGCTGCCGCGGCGCATCATCGATGTCCACTCCGGCCCGACCTCTCGCGCGCTTTCTGGGGCCGGGGCCTCGGCCATCGACCCACGCGGCGATGGTGACCACTCCGGTGCAAGTGTCAGGCGAGCCGGGTGACTCGACCCGAACATGACGAAGAAGATGTACTCGTCCGCCCGCCTGAAGCCGCCGTTGGTGGACACACCTTTCGGGTTGATGATGCTGCTCACCATCTGGACCCGCGCCTCGGGGAACAACTGCTCCAGCAGCAAGCCGAGCCGATGAACTTCCAGTTCGTCGATGGTCACAATGAGCACGGAGTCTGCGGGGTTGAGCAGCTCAGCAGCGACGACAAGGCGGCGCTCCATCATGGCAAGCCACTTCGAGTGCCGGTAGTCATCGTCCGCCCCCACGTACAGGTTGTTGTACTTCCAGTCGCGGAACGATCCCTTGTTGTAGGGCGGATCGATGTAGATGAGGTCGACTGTGTGCCGGTGCGTGTAGGTCAGCATCTCCAGCGCGTGAAAGTTCTCCGCGTTGATCACCGTGTGAAACGGCTTATCGTCGCCGCGCTCGACTCGACCTGTTTCGATCAGGCCGGGGTAGATGTCGTCGCGGAACTCGGCCACGATCACGAGATCGGCGACGAGCGCGGTGGTGGTGTCCCTCGGTTCGTCCTGGCTGACTTCGGCGAGGTGTGCCACTCGTTCGGTGCCCTTGCCTTCGAAGTCGGTCACCGACCACAATCGCTGATCACTAGGTGAAATGACTCCGCGTGGGGGCAAGACTCGAACCTTGTCGCCTTTCCGGATCGGTTGCCCCGCCAGGTCCACCGCCTCGGGCTGATGTCGTTCGAAGACGAGCCCGAACGTACGGCGCTTGCCGAGGGCTCGGAACTCCCGCTCCAGGTCGTCACCCAGCTGGGAGTCCGCAGCCTTGGCCTGACGGATCAGATCGGACAACCTGGACACACGTCAACTCCCTGTAGCGAAAACGTTTCAGGTAACCGTAAACGAGTAGCTAGCAGGTCGAGTCGTGACCCACTGGATCGTGTCGGAGGCTGTGGGGTGTACTGGTGCACGTCCCCGCTACGGACGGGCCTCAGGGGCTACTGCACCGGTCGGTGTCATCTGGTCTGGCTCGTCTGATCCATCCTCTCCTGTTTCATCTGCATGCCAACGTGAAGGCAGGGACTTCCGTAGCCACCCTCCTCGAAAACCCCGCGTGTCTCATGCTCTGGCGTTCTCCGGCTCGTTGCTCAACGCTCGCGTTCACGCTATGTCTTATAAAGCTAAAGGTTTGTGAGACGCCATAACGAGGGGCCTGCCGGCGCTGGCGACCTGGGCGGCAACGGGCCGGAATCTGTCTTGCAAACACGTATCGCAAT
>CAYPQR010000045.1:0-12024 GCA_964412865.1 uncultured Intrasporangiaceae bacterium | reverse complement strand
ACGCACCTCGCTCCTTCGTCGCATCGGGGCTACTCGACCAGCCAGGCGGTGTGTTTCGTGACAGACCCCGTGGCATGCGTTGCCAACCGGGTCGTCATTGAGGCCGGGGCGGTGGGGGTCGGTCTCGCGGTGGCCCGGCGCCGTACGCTGCATGCTGTGCAGTCCGTCCCCGAACACTCGATGGTGCGCGTGCGCGGCGCGCGAGTCCACAACCTTCGTAACGTTGACGTCGACGTCCCGCGCGGCGCTCTCGTCGCCTTCACCGGTGTGTCCGGATCGGGCAAGTCGTCGCTGGCATTCGGCACGATGTATGCCGAGGCGCAGCGGCGCTACTTCGAGTCGGTCGCTCCATACGCACGACGGCTGATCAGCCAGGTGGAGGCGCCGCAGGTCGACGAGGTGACCGGCCTGCCCCCGGCCGTCGCCCTGCAGCAGCAGCGGGGTGCACCGACGGCGCGCTCGAACGTCGGCACGTTGACCACGCTGTCCAACCTGTTGCGCATGCTGATGTCGCGCGCCGGCAGCTATCCCGAGGGGCAGAATCGGCTCGATTCCGACTCGTTCTCGCCCAACACGGTCGTCGGGGCATGCCGGAACTGTCACGGCCTGGGCGTGATTCATCAGCCGACCGAGGCGACGATGGTGCCTGACCCGAGCCTGTCGATCCGGGAGAAGGCCATCGCCTCGTGGCCGGGCGCGTGGCTCGGCAAGAATCTGCGCGACATCCTCGCGACCCTCGGATACGACATCGACAAGCCGTGGAGGCAGCTTCCGCAGCAGGAGCGTGACTGGATCCTGTTCACCGACGACGAACCGGTGGTCACCGTGCACCCGGTGCGTGAGGCGGGGCGGATCCACCGGCCGTACCAAGGCAAGTACATGAGCGCGACCAGGCATCTGATGCGGACGCTGTCGGACTCCAAGAGCGCATCGGCCAAGAAGCGCGCACTGCGGTTTGTCGAGACGCTCGTGTGCCCGGTGTGCAAGGGGCAGCGATTGCGCCCCGAGGCGCTGGCGGTGACGTTCGCCGGGCACAACATCGCGGGCCTCACCGCCCTGCCCGCGAGCGCGCTGCGCGGCCTGCTGGCCCCGGTTGCGGGGGAGAGCGGCCAGGGCGTGGCCGCTGGCATCGCCCAGGAGATCTGTGCACGTCTCGCGGTGCTCGAGGAGCTGGGTCTGGGATACCTGGCCATGGAGCGGGCGACCCCGACGCTGTCGTCCGGCGAGATGCAGCGTCTGCGGCTCGCGACGACGTTGCAGTCGGGCCTGTTCGGCGTGGTCTATGTGCTGGACGAGCCGTCGGCGGGTCTTCACCCCGCGGACGCGGAGCCACTGATGGATGTCCTGGCGCGGATCATCGACGGCGGCAACTCGTTGTTCGTCGTCGAGCACGACCTCGACGTGATCCGGCGCGCCGGTTGGATCGTCGACGTCGGGCCCGCCGCGGGCGACGAGGGCGGGCGCATCCTGTATTCGGGGGTGCCCGAGGGCCTCGCGGCCGTCGACGAGTCGGTCACCCGACGCTATCTGGAGGACAGTGCGCGTCGCCCTGCCGCCCGGGCGCGCTCTCCGCGGTCATGGCTGGAGCTGCGCGGCGTGCAGCGGCACAACCTCGCCGGTTTGGACGTGCGTCTGCCGCTCGGGGTCCTGACCGCGGTGACCGGCGTGTCGGGTTCGGGCAAGTCGACCCTGGTCACCCAGGTGCTCTCCGATGTGCTCCGCGACGACTCGGCCGAGGCTCCCACCGAGGACGACACTGCCGACGACGCCGACTCGCCGGCGCCGCCGGACGACCGCACTCGGGTCGACAGTGTCACGGGTGCCGACATCGTGACGCGGCTCGTGCGCGTCGACCAGGTGCCCATCGGGCGCACACCGAGATCCAACCTGGCGACCTACACCGGGCTGTTCGACGGGGTCCGCAAGGTGTTCGCGCAGACGGACGAGGCGAGGCGGCGCGGCTACGGGGTGGGCCGGTTCTCGTTCAACGTCGCCCAGGGACGCTGTGAGACGTGTCAGGGGGAGGGCTTCGTCGCGGTCGAGCTGCTGTTCCTTCCCGGCACGTATTCGGCGTGCCCGACGTGCCACGGCGCCCGATACAACGCCGAGACACTGCAGGTGACGTGGCACGGACACACGATCGCGGACATCCTCGCGCTGAGCGTCGACGACGCCGCCCAGGTCTTCGCGCAGGAGGCCGGCATCGCCCGCAGTCTGCAGACCCTCCAACAGGTCGGGCTGGGGTATTTGCGGCTCGGCCAGCCCGCGACCGAGCTGTCCGGCGGCGAGGCCCAGCGCATCAAGCTCGCCACCGAGTTGCAGCGGGCCCGCCGGGGACACACGGTTTATCTGCTGGACGAGCCCACGACCGGACTGCACCCGGCCGACGTCGACGTGCTGATGGCCCAGTTGCACGGGCTGGTGGATGCCGGCTCGACCGTCGTGCTGGTCGAGCACGACATGGACGTCGTGGCCGGAGCCGACTGGGTGATCGACCTCGGGCCCGGGGCGGGGGAGGCCGGAGGCAGGATCGTGGCCGAAGGCACGCCCGAGCGGGTGGCGCGGGCGCGGGGGAGCCGGACCGCGCCATACCTGGCGGCACGCGTCGATCGCGTGGTCTGAGCGCTCAGGTGTCACCGAAGCGTGTCGACGACCGCAACGGCGCCAGCAGCAGTGTGTGCACCAGGTGCCAGACCATCGCCGCGAACGTCACCGTCCAGGCCGCGAGAGCCACCCACGACATGATGTCGCCGATCGTCCCGACGATGGGCAGATGATCGACATGGCCGAGGTAGTAGGACGCGACGGCATACATGCCAAGGGGGAAGATGATGCTCCACAGGGTCGCGTCGTAGGTCAGCCTGATCCGGTGGGTGATATGTCGCCACCAGGCCCCGGCCACGAGGACCGGTATCAGCCAGGTGCCGAACGCCCAAAAGAGCACCGATGCACCGGCCGCAAGCCCGCGGGTGGCGGCGACCATGGGCGCGTCGGCCATCTGCACGATGCGCGAGCCCGCGAGCACGGTGATCGCCGTCGCGCCCATGGCGACCCAATACACCGGGGTGAAGTCTTCGGGTTCCAATGGATACAGCAGCAGCCGGGCGATGACGAGCACGGCGACACCGGCGTAGAGAAAGACGCCGACCGACCAGGAGAAGACGGCGATCAGCGCGAGCGACCGCCGGCCCGGGCCGACGGTCGGCTGGAGCGTTGCCGCGAGTACGGCGATCGACTCGCTGCCGACGACCCAGATGAACCACGTGCCGTTCGCCCCGGTCAGGGCCGGCCTGATGGAGGGGTTGAGCACGGCCGTCCACGGGACCACGTAGCCCAGCACGAACCAACTGAGCACCCCGAGTGCGAGCAGCGCGACGGCGAGCAGGTGGTAGCCGGCCAGGGCGATGCGGGTGCCGAGCACGTCGGTCGCGGCGACGAACGTGAAGAATCCGAATCCCCGTCGAGGGTCGGTGAAGTCGGCCCGGAACAGATCCCGGTGACGCAGGATCCGCAGACAGCTGATGACGAGAATCACCAGCCAGCCGATGGCCGCCAGGATGAAGAGGATCGCCGAGATCCACGGAAACCCCTCCTTGTGCATGGAGACCGAGATGATGCCGGTGCCCATCACGAGGGCGAAGTAGCCCGGGTTGAGAGTGGAGACGGCGTCGCGGACGGCGCCCGCGAGGGTCCCGCGCCCGTCCACGATCAGTAGGGGCTGCCGATCTTGCGCCACTTGCGCCCGCCGGTGCCGGGCTCTGCCGGGGGAGTGGCCTTGCGGCTGCGATAGACGACGTAGGGCCGCCAGAGGTACCACAGCGGGTAGCTCCAGGCGTGGACGAGCCGACTGAACGGCCAGAAGGCCCAGATGACCCAGGCGGCGGTCGCGTGGATCTGGTAGATCAGTGGCGCGGTCACCATCACCTGTGCGTCGGGCTGACCGGCGAACAGCCCACGGAACCAGACGGCGACCGTCGTGCGGTAGTCGTAACCCTCCCCGAACAGGTTGATCCCGATCGTGGGGGCGATGCCGGTGAGCACCACGATCAGCAGCAGCAACAAGACGACCTTGTCGACCTGATCGGTCGTCGCGCGCACGCGGGGCACCAGCAGCCGGCGGCCGGCCAGGATGACGATCCCGCCGATGACGAGCACTGCGGCCACCGTGCCCGCGACGGCCGAGAACCAGCGGTAGCCCTCTTCGGGGATGCCGAGGAATCGGGTGAAGGTCTCCGGGATCAGGATCCCGATGACGTGGCCGCCGATGGCGGCGAACGTGCCGTAGTGGAACAGCGGGGCACCCCACTTGAGCCACTTGTGCTCCTGCAGCTCGGTCGACCTGCTGGTCCAGCCGAACTGGTCGTATCGCCAGCGCCACACGTGTCCGACGACGAAGATGGCCAATGCGAGGTAGGGCAGCCCGACCCACAGCGTGAACTCCCAGGCGTCGGTGTGGTTCATCGTCGTGCTCCTTCAATGTATTCAGGGGGCGCGAAGGGTTCGAGGCCGACGTCCTCCTTGGGAGGGCCGTCGCGCCACGCCTTGGTGACCTGGGCGATCTCGCGGCGCCCCAGGCCGGGCAGTTGCGCCTGCACCGCCTCGATCACGTGCATGTACGGCGACTCACGCTTTTCGAGGCCGCGCCGCAGCACTTCGAGATCGCCTCTGTGGCGCACGAGGAGGTCCTGGCCCAGGCTGTTCAGCGCGCTGAAGTCGAGCACCAGTGGGAGGTAATCGGGCAGTTCGTCCTCGGTGGGTTCGAAGCCCGCCCTGCGGTAGGCCGTCTTGAAGGCGAGCATCGCCATACCGCGCTTGCGGGTGTCCCCGAAGCGGAAATAGGTCAGATAGAGCGCCGTTCGGCGTTTCAGGTCGAAGGTCTGGACATACTGATCGACGATCTCCTCCGGATCGGTCGCGCGCAACCACTGCAGATGTGCGGCGAACGCCGGACGACTCTTACGGCCCGTCTGCCGACATGCCTCGTCGAGGACGTCGAGCCCCGCGAACAGCTCCTGCGTCGGATATTGCAGGAGCACGGATGCGATCTTGTAGGTCCTGGCCGCCTGATCGCTGACCGTGGATTTCATGACGAGGCGCCGTGTTCCGGGAACAGGTTGGGTGCCTCTCCCTCGCCGTCCCAGCCGAAGAGATTGAACCGGCTCCTGCCCGCGTCATCTCTGAACTGATGCTTCTGCGCGTTCGGGCCGCCCGGGAATTCCTCGAACGACGCGACGCCCGGGCTGCCGCCGGGCATCATGCCGGGGCCTCCCTCACCATCGAGGCTGCAGAACAGTTGCTCGTGCTGGGCCGCGAGCGCGCCGGCCTCCTCGGTGTGAGCCATCGGCACGACGTAACGATCCTCGTACTTCGCGATCGCGAGCAGCCGGTAGAGATCATCGAGCTCATCGATCGTCGAGCCGACCGTCTCGGGCAGGTTCTCCTTCGGGGTGAGGCCAAGCTGGCTCGCCCGCTGGATCGACCGGACGACGGCCAGCTTGCGCAGCACGTTGCGCACCGTCTCGACCTTGCCGGCGGTGAAGAGGTTGGCCAGGTATTCCAGCGGGATGCGCAGGTCGTCGATGCCGTGGAAGACGGCGTCCGGGTCGACCGTGTCGCCGATCTGCTCGGCGACCAGGTCGGACACCGGCGACAGCGGCGGGATGTACCAGACCATCGGCAGGGTGCGGTATTCCGGATGCAGCGGGAGGGCCACCTTGTGCCGCACGGCCAACTCATAGATCGGCGACTGCCTCGCGGCCTCCATCCAGTCCTCGGGGATCCCGGCCTTCTCGGCCTCGGCCTGCACCTCGGGATCGAACGGGTCCAGGAAGACCGACATCTGGGCGTCGTAGAGATCCTGCACGTCGGGCGTCGCGGCCGCGTCGAGCACCTTGTCGGCGTCATACAGCATCAGACCCAGGTAGCGCAGCCTCCCGACGCAGGTCTCGGAGCAGATGGTCGGCTGGCCCGTCTCGATCCTCGGAAAGCAGAACGTGCACTTCTCGGCCTTGCCGGTGCGGTGGTTGAAATAGACCTTCTTGTAGGGGCATCCGGACACACAGAACCGCCAGCCCCGGCACTTGTCCTCGTCGACGAGGACGATCCCGTCCTCCTTGCGCTTGTACATCGCACCGGACGGGCAGGAGGACACGCACGACGGGTTGAGGCAGTGTTCGCAGATGCGCGGCAGGTAGAACATGAAGACCTGCTCGAAGTCCATCTTGACCTTTTCCTGCATGCCCTTCAGGTTGGGGTCCTCCATGGCGCGCTCGGGCGCGCCGGCGAGGTCGTCCTCCCAGTTGCCTCCCCATTCCATGTTGATCTGCTTGCCCGTCAGCGCGGACAGGGCGTGTGCGGACGGGTTGGGTGTCCCGAGCGGTGCGTCGATCAGCTTCTGGTAGTTGTAGGTCCACGGGTCGCCATAGTCGTCGATCGACGGAAGGTCGGGGTTGTAGAAGATCGACAGCAGCTTCTTCAGGCGACCACCGGCCTTCAGTTGCAGGCGGCCCTTGCCGTCGAGCGTCCATCCCCCGTGCCAATACTCCTGGTCCTCATAGCGTTTGGGGTAGCCGACCCCGGGCTTGGTCTCGACGTTGTTGAAATAGACGTATTCTGTGCCGGGTCGGTTGGTCCACACCTGCTTGCAGGTGACAGTGCAGGTGTGGCACCCGATGCACTTGTCGATATTCATGACCATCGACATCTGGGCCATGACACGCATGGACGGACCTTCTTTCTGATGACTCCGTGGTGGCTAGAACTCGACTTGTTGAGAGCGCCGGCGAATGACGGTGATCTCGTCACGCTGGTTGCCCGTCGGGCCGTAGTAGTTGAACCCGGCGGACAGTTGGGCATAACCACCGATCAGGTGGGTCGGTTTGATCACGAGCCGAGTCAGCGAATTGTCGCCGCCGCCATGCCATCCCGAGATCTCGGACTTGGGGACCATCAGGTGACGGTCCTTGGCGTGATAGACGAAGGCCGTGCCCTTGGGCATGCGGTGAGTCACGACCGTCCGACACACGATGACGCCGTTGCGGTTGAACGCCTCGATCCATTCGTTGTCCTTCACGCCGATCTTCTCGGCGTCGTCGGGGCTCATCCAGATGACGGGTCCGCCGCGGAACATCCGCAGCATGTGCAGGTTGTCCTGGTATTCGCTGTGGATCGACCACTTCGAGTGGGGCGTGAGGTAACGCACCGTCACCTCGGGGCGGCCGTCCTCGCGCAGGCCCTGTTCGCCGAAGTGGCGCACGTAGTCCAGCGGCGGGCGGTAGGTCGGCAGCGTCTCGCCGTACTCCTCGATCCACTCGTGGTCGAGATAGAAGTGCATGCGCCCGGTGAGGGTGTGCCACGGCTTCTTGCGCTCCACGTTGACCACGAAGGGGGAGTAGCGTCGCCCACCGGCCTCACTGCCCGACCATTCGGGGGAGGTGATGACCGCCCTGGGCTGCACCTGGGTGTCGGCGAAGCTGATCCGCTCACCCTCGCGCTCCTCCGCGAGGTCGGCGAGTCTCTGGCCGGTTCGCTCCTCCAGGCGGCGCCATCCGTTCACTGCGACATCACCATTGGTCGTGCCCGACAAGGCGAGGATCGCCTCGGCCAGATGAGTGTCCTTGGTGAGTTTCGGCTGCCCGTCGGCGACGCCGCCGCGCACCGTGCCATTCGTGTGTCGCAACAGTTCGACGGCCTTCAGCGGCTTCAGGGTGACGCCCTTGACGCTGGTGCCGAGAGTTTCGAGCAGGGGGCCGACGGCGGCCATCTTCTCCGCGACCTGGGCGTAGTTGCGTTCTGTCGTCACGATCTTGGGCATCGTCTGGCCGGGCACGGGGTCGCATTCGCCGAGTGCCCAGTCCTTGGCGTGGCGGCCTGGCCCGGCCATCTCGTCGGCCGTGTCGTGCAGCAGCGGCGCCGCGATGACGTCGGTTCGTGTGCCGAGGTGCTCGGCGGCGAGCCGCGAAAAGACCTTCGCGATCGTATGGAACGCGTCGAAATCGGTGCGGGTCTGCCACGGCGGCGCGATCGCCGGGTTGAACGAGTGCACGAACGGGTGCATGTCGGTGGTCGAGATGTCGTGCTTCTCATACCAGGTCGCGGCCGGGAGCACGATGTCGGAATAGCTGCAAGTGCTGGTCATCCGGAAATCCAAGGTGGTGACCAGGTCGAGCTTGGCGCGAGGTGCCTCGTCGCGCCACCGCACATCCTGAGGGCGGGTGCCCCGCGGAGTCTCTGGAGCGCGGACGGCATCGTCGACACCGAGCAGGTGCCGCATGAAATACTCCATGCCCTTGCCGGACGACCCGAGCAGGTTGGCACGCCAGACCGTCATGACGCGTGGGAAGTTCTCGGGCGCGTCCGGGTCCTCGCCCGCGAAATGCAGCCGCCCGTCCTTCAATTCCTGCGCAACGTGCTCGGGCACGCTGCGCCCTGCCGCGCTTGCTTCGTCCGCGAGATCGAGCGGGTTCTTGTCGAAGGTCGGGAACGACGGAGTCCAGCCCATCCGCGACGCCTTGGCGATGGTGTCGGCGAAGCTCTTGTGGGCGAAGTCGCCGGAGCCGAGCGGGCTGGCCAACTCACCGGCGCCGAACCGTTCGTAGCGCCACTGGTCGGTGTGCAGATAAAAGAACGACGTGCCCGTCATGTGACGCGGGGGTCGTTGCCAGTCGAGGGCGAACGCCATCTGCTGGAAGCCGGTCAGCGGCCGGACCTTCTCCTGGCCGACGTAGTGCGCCCATCCGCCACCGTTGACGCCCTGGCATCCACACAGCATCGTGAGCGTGAAGAACGTGCGGTAGATCTGGTCGGAGTGGAACCAGTGGTTGGTGCCGGCACCCATGGCGATCATCGAACGACCCTTGGACAGCTCTGCGTTCCGGGCGAACTCGCGGGCGACCCGCGTCGCAGCAGTCGCCGACACCGACGTGATGCTCTCCTGCCAGGCCGGGGTGTAGGGCGACGAGGCATCGTCGTAGCCGGTGGGCCAGGTGCCGGGCAGGCCGTCGCGGGGCACGCCATACTGCGCCATGAGCAGGTCGAAAACGGTTGTGACGAGCCGGTCGCCGACCCTGACCGCAGGCACCCCGCGGCGGATGATGTCGCCACCCTCGGTGTCGCCGATGTCGAAGCGCGCCAGGTCGATGGGCAGGGCCTCGGTGTGCCGGCCATACATGGTCAGCGCAGGGTCGACTCCTTCGAGGTCGAGATGCCAGTCGCCCTGGCCGGACTCACCGAAGTGAAAGCCGAGCGACCCCTTCGGGATCCGCAGTTCACCCGACTCGGAATCCATCAGAACCGTCTTGTAGGCGGCATTCTCACTGGTGTCACCGAGGTCTTCCGCCGTCACGAATCCATCTGGAACATAGGCATCTTCCCGCTCGCGCAGGCTCACCAGGAAGGGGAGATCGGTGTAGGACTTCACGTAGTCGGTGAAGTACGGCACCTGCCGGTCGCGGAAGAACTCGGTGAGGATCACGTGCCCCATGGCCATGCCGAGCGCGCCATCAGTGCCTGGTGCGGCCGGTAGCCAGTCGTCGGCGAACTTCGTGTGATCCGAGTAGTCCGGGCTGACGACCACGACCTTCTGCCCCTTGTAGCGGGCCTCGGTCATGAAGTGGGCGTCCGGCGTGCGAGTGATCGGCAGGTTGGTGCCCCACAGCATGAGGTATGCGGCGTTCCACCAGTCGCCGGACTCCGGCACGTCGGTCTGGTCTCCGAACACCTGCGGCGACGCGATCGGCATGTCGGCGTACCAGTCGTAGAACGACAGGATCGTGCCGCCGATCAGTGAGAGGAACCGGGTGCCGGCCGAGTAGGACACCTGTGACATGGCGGGGATCGGCGAGAAGCCGACGACGCGATCGGGACCGTACTCCTTGATCGTGTGCACGTGCGCAGCGGCGATCAGTTCGCTGACCTCTGACCACGTCGAGCGCACGAAGCCGCCCTTGCCCCGCGCGTCCTTGTAGCGGGCGACCTTGTCGGGGTCTGCCATGATCTGAGCCCACGCCTCGACCGGGTCGCGCGCGCTGTCCCTGGCGATTCGCCACATTTCGAGCAGCGGCGATCGCACGTACGGGTAACGCACGCGCGAGGGGGAGTAGGTGTACCAGGAGAAGGAGGCGCCGCGCGGGCATCCGCGGGGCTCGTATTCGGGGCTGTCGGGACCGACCGACGGATAGTCCGTCTGCTGGGTCTCCCAGGTGATGATGCCGTCTTTGACGTAGACCTTCCAGGAGCACGAGCCGGTGCAGTTGACGCCGTGAGTGGAGCGGACTTCCTTGTCGTGCCGCCAGCGGTCGTGGTAGAACTCCTCGGCCTTTCGCCCACCCTTGCGATGAACCTCGCGATAGTCGCCGGTGGGGGTTCCGGGCACCAGGAACTGCGCCTTGCGCAGGAGGTTTTCGATCGGCTCACCCTTGGGCAGCAAGGGCGCCATTTGCGCGCGCTCGGTTCGAGTCTTGCGTGCGGCGTCCGGCTCAGCTGTCATCATTTGCTCCGCTCGCTCCGTGCGTGGAGCATTCAGCATAGCGTTCAGAGCGCGCTGTAGCGGCGAAGAATCCCTAGATTTGGCAACATCTTTGGAATTCTTCCAAAGGGCTGGGGGAATCGCCGCGCAGCGGACGACAAGCCTCGCATCACTGTACAGCACACAGGGGTCTCGTCGGCGTCGTCGAACGGGGTGATAGGGGTGCCTCGGCAGGGAGCATCGAGGTGGGTTTCGCCCACGGTTCGGGCCGGCGCGGTCGAGGGTGCGACACTGTCTCCAGGGTGCGCCGACGGGCTGCGCCGAATCGTGCCTTTGCCGGCCAGGAGAGGTGAGGATGACTGTTCGCGTCTGGGTCAATGGCGAGCGTTTCGACGACAAGCCGAGCATCAGCGCTCTGGATCACGGCATCACCGTGGGCGATGGCGTCTTCGAGACCTGCAAAGTGGTGGACGGCAAGCCGTTTGCCCTCGAGCGCCATCACGACAGGCTGGATCGTTCACTGCGCGGCCTGGGCCTGCCGGCTTCCGACCGCGACATGCTGAATGAGGGGATCGCGTCGGTGCTCACGGAGCCGCTCGAGTTCGGCCGGCTGCGTTACAGCGTCACCGGAGGTGAGGGGCCCCTTGGTTCTGATCGGCTCGAGTCTCCGCTGACGTATGTCGTGCTGGCCGGGCCGCAGCCGCGCCCGGCGGCCTCCACCAAGATCTCGGTGGTGCCGTGGACCCGCAACGAGCGCAGTGCGGTCGCCGGCCTGAAGACCACGTCGTATGCCGAGAACGTCGTGGCGCTCGCGCGCGCCAAGGAGGCGGACGCCTCGGAGGCGATCTTCGCCAATACGCGCGGCGAGTTGTGCGAGGGCACCGGAAGCAACGTCTTCGTCGTGCGTGGCGGGCAGATCCTCACGCCGCCGGTGGATTCGGGCCTGCTGCCGGGCATCACGCGCGCCCTGACCCTGGAGGCGTGCGAGCGGGCGGGTGTGCCCGCGCGTGAGGCGCCGCTTGCCGTGGATGTCTTCGAGGATGTCGACGAGGTGTTCATCACGTCCTCGACACGCGACATCCAACCGGTGCATGCGGTGGACGAGAAGACCTTCCCGGCGCCCGGACCGGTCACCAAGGCCGCCATGGCAGCCTTCGCCGTCTTTACGAGCGACGTCTGACCTGCGCTCGGCCGCCGATGACTGCCCCGGAGCACAAGGTGGAGTCCCGCGACGACCGTGACCAGCCGACCGACCGGTTCGCCTGGCGTGCCCGCCTGCGGGCCAGGCCCGCCCTGAACACGACCTACCGGATCGGCGTCGGGGTCGTCGGCCTGGCCATCATCGTCGTCGGGATCATTGCGCTCCCGTTGCCGGGGCCGGGTTGGGCGATCATCTTCACCGGCCTGGGCCTGTGGTCCACGGAGTTCGTCTGGGCCAAACGGCTGCTTCGCTGGACGAAGCGCATGGTGCTCGGATGGGCGCGCTGGCTGGCGCGCCGGGCCCGGTGGGTGCAGGTGCTCGTGAGCCTGCTGATCGTCCTGCTGGTGGTCGACATCAT
>CAYPQR010000044.1:0-12029 GCA_964412865.1 uncultured Intrasporangiaceae bacterium | reverse complement strand
TTCAGCTTCGCCACCTGACTGCGCACCTTCTGCTGCTGTTGTTCGCTCTGCAGCTGCTGCTTGATCTGCGGCTTCACCTTCTTCAGCGACGGCAGCGAACTCTTGCCGCCACCGGCCTTCGCCTGCTTCTTCAGCTGGGCGTAGTAGGCCGAGACCTGCTGGTTGGTGACCTTGAACGGCCCCAATTCCTTCTTGACATAGGACTGGATCTTCAGCTGATTGCCGATCTCGGACCGCAATCCGCTCATGGTCAGGTGGTTTTGCTTCAGGGCGTTCTGCAGCTTCTTCTTCGTCGGATACTGCTTCTTGACCTGGTCGATCTGCTGGTCGACCGACTTCTTGGTCGCCTTGTAGCCGTGGGCATCCGCAGCCTGGGCCAGCAACTCAGTTCCCACGACGGTTTCGATCGCCTGCTTCTTCTCCTGCTTCGTCGAGGGGCTGGACGCGGCCTGGCCCTGCTGCGTCTGCTGCTCGTCCTGCAGGTGCACCTGGGTCAGCATGCGGTTGAACGCCGCGCCCTTGATCTTGTGTCCGTTGACCACCGCGACGGTCTTGGTGTCGGACACCGTCCCGGGCACGGCGCCCTTGGCTGCCGCGGACGACGACGCGGAGGCGGAGGGGCTGGACCCGGCCGAGGAGTCACCGCCGCTGGAGCAGGCGGCGAGGCCCGCGGTCGCCGGCAGTGCCAGGATGATGAGGGCGGACAAGCTTCGGCGCATGAATGAGCCTTTCGTCGTGCGCTGGCCCGGCGATGGCGCCGGGCGTCGATTTCGAGGCTGCCGGGGCCGTGGCCCGGCAGCCTCTCTCCACGAACGACGGGGCCGCGACCTTCGTTCCATCTCGGCAGCGGCGACGGCTGTGGCCGCTGGAAGCGGACTTCGACACCCCTCCAGTCACGAGATCGCACTATTCGTTCGTATATTCGAAAATAGGGCCAGGTGTTGCGCTCTCGACGAGCTGTAGGTCCCAAAACTGCGATCTCGAGGGCTCGCACGGTTCACCGGGTGGATGATGAGTGCGGCGGCGAGGAGGTGGGCCGGGTGACGACGGGTGCACTGTGGATCGTCGGCGGGGTCGTCGCGATCGTGTGCGTCGTGATCGTGCAGAGCCGCCGCCGGGAGGTCAGGCCGAGGCCCGGCGTGGGGACCGTCGTGCTGCGATGGGTGCTGCTCGCCTACGGCGTGCTGCTGGTGGCGCTGGTCATCCGCTCCACCCACCGCACGCTGCCCCTCACCGTCGCCGGCCTGCTGGTCGCGCTGGCGGCCCTCGCGGTCGGGCTCGGCATCCTGCGCGGCATCGCGACGACACTCTGGTCCGAGGGTGACCGTGGCACCATCTACCGCCGTGGCGGCATCATCGTGATCGCGCTCTGGGCGGTCTCGCTGGGTGCCCACCTCCTGCTGGACTGGCGGATCGACCGGTATGACGCCTTCCGCGGCCTCGGCCCGACGACCATCCTGGCCTACCTGGTCATCACGATCGCCGCGCAGAACACCACCGTCCGGCGACGCGCCGCGGCCATCCGGCGGACCGATCCGCCGCGAGTATGAGGAGGAAGTTCCACCGCGAGGGGGATCCGGCCTCCGGTGCCACACACATATCGTGTGATCACACCCATTCGATGATCGAAACTGCCGGAGGGGAACTGTGCTCGCTCTCGCTCACCTGACCCGACGATTCGGCGACCACCTGGCCGTGAACGACGTGTCGTTCACCGTCGAGGAAGGGCGGATGACCGGGTTCGTCGGCGCCAACGGCGCCGGCAAGACGACGACGATGCGCATGATCATGGGTGTGCTGGCCATCGACTCGGGCGAGGTGCAGTGGCAGGGACGCCCCATCACGCCCGCCGACCGGCGACGCTTCGGATACATGCCCGAGGAGCGCGGGCTCTATCCGAAGCAGCCGATCATCGACCAATTGGTCTATCTGGCACGGCTGCAGGGTTTCGGCCCGGCACGCGCACGGCAGCAGGCGAGCGGCCTGCTGGATCGATTCAATCTGGGCGACCGCGGCAAGGACAAACTGGAGTCGCTCTCACTCGGCAACCAGCAACGCGTGCAGATCGCCGCGGCGGTCATCTCCGAACCGCAGATGCTCGTGCTCGACGAGCCGTTCTCCGGGCTCGACCCCATCGCCGTCGACGAGATGGCCGATCTGCTGCGCGAGTTCACGAGCCGCGGTGCGCCCGTGCTGTTTTCGTCACATCAGCTCGATTTGGTGGAGCGGCTCTGCGACCGGCTGATCGTGCTGCGCTCCGGCGAGGTCGTCGCGAGCGGCAGCGCCGCCGAGCTGCGCCGGCGCGAGACCGTGAGACATCGTCTGGTCACCGGAGGCGACGCCGGCTGGGTGCGCGACCTGCCCGGACTCACCGTCGTGGACGTCGAAGGGAACACGGCCATCGTCGAACTCGCCGGGCAGGAAGACACCGACCGACTCCTCACCGAGGCGCTGCACCGCGGAAGCGTGCGCGAATTCGCCGAAGTCATCCCATCCCTCGCCGAGATCTACCGGGAAGTGACCGCCTGATGCAGACCACGACGATGAGCACCACCGACGACTCCGCCACCGAGGCGGGTGCGGTCGGGGCCGGTCAGGCCTGGCGGATCGTGACGGTCCGCGAGCTCACGGTCAAACTGAAGGACCGCACCTTCCTGATCACGACCGGCGTCACCCTCGTGGTCATCATCGCGGCCGTCGTCTTCCAGGCCGTCATGGCGTCGCACACCAGCTCCAAGACCATCGCCACCACGCAGGCCGGCACACAGCTGGTGAAGGTGGCAGACTCCATGGCCGACCACGCCGGAGAGAGCATCAGCTTCGATACGGCAGTCAAATCGTCTCCCGCACAGGTGAAACGAGCGGTCGAGGACGGCCAGGCCGACGCCGGCCTCATACCCCGAGCGGGCGGCTGGCGACTGGTCGCCAAAGACTCCAAGGACTCCGGCATCTCGACCTGGCTGGGGATGTCGGTGCAGCAACAGGCCATGCAGCGCAACGCCGAGCAGGCCGGCACCACGCTTCAGGCGCTGCAGCGCGGGGCCCAGCTGCCATACGACATCCTCGATCCCGCCGCGACCGACCACGACACCGCACGCATCATCGGCCTGGCCTTCGGCTTCCTGTTCTACATGGCGTCCCTGATCTTCGGCCTGACCATCGCCAACAGCGTGATCGAGGAGAAGCAGAACCGTATTGTCGAGATCCTCGCGGCCGCAATCCCGGTGCGGCAGCTGCTGATCGGCAAGGTGCTCGGCAACTCCGTGCTGGCGGTTGCCCAGCTGGTCTTCTTCGCCGCCGCCGGTCTGGTCGCGATCGTCGCGACCGGTGACACCTCGCTGCTGTCCAACATCACCGGCGGCATCGTGTGGTTCATCGTCTTCTATCTGGTCGGATTCGTCACGCTGGCCTGCGTATGGGCGGTGGCCGGGGCTCTCGCCACCCGCAGCGAGGACGTCCAATCCACCTCCACCCCGATCAGCATGGTGATCGTCGCCGTCTTCATCGCCGGCATCTCGGTGCAGGGCACCGCGCAAGTCGTGCTCTCGTATGTCCCGCTCTTCTCGACGATCACCATGCCGATCCGCCTGGTGGCCGGCACTGCACACTGGTGGGAGCCGCTGGTCTCCCTGGTGATCGCGGTCGCGGCGGCATACGGCATCATCCGGGTCGCCGACGCCATGTATCGCTATTCGCTGATGCAGACCGGCCGCAAGCTCGGCTATCGGGAGGTGCTGCACGCGGCGCGGCGATGAGCGTCCCGCCTGGCCGCGACGGCGCCGCTCGCTTAGGCTTGCGGCGTGACGAAGAAGTTGGTGGCCCTGGATGTCGACGGCACCCTGCTGCACTATGACGGCCACCTCTCGTCCGCGGTCCGCGACGCCGTGCGCGCCGTGGAGGCGGCGGGCCACCACGTGTCGATCGCCACCGGACGTTCGGTGCTCGGTGTGATGGAAGTGGCGCGGCTGCTGGGCATCGACCGGGGCATGGCCGTCGCGTCCAACGGCGCGGTCATACTCGAACTCGACCCCGACGAGCCGGGCGGCCACCGCGTGCTGGAAACGGTCACCTTCGACCCCGCGCCGGTGCTCGCAGCGCTCGAGGACGCCTGGCCGGACGCCGTCGTCGCCGTCGAGGAGGTCGGCATCGGCTCGAAGGTCAGCGCCCCCTTCCCCGACGGTGAACTGCTCGGTCGTCAACGCGTCGTCTCGTGGGACGAGCTCGCCTCTGAACCGACCACACGCGTCACCTTCCGGTCGCCGACCGGCACCACGGAGGACTTCCTCGATCTCGCGCCGCGGCTCGGACTGCACGGCGTCAACTACGGTGTCGGCTACTCCGCGTGGCTCGACATCAACCCCGAGGGAGTCTCGAAGGGGTCCGCGCTCGAGCAGGTGCGCCGTCGCTTCGGGGTCGAGCCCGCGGCCACCGTCGCCATCGGCGACCACCGCAACGACCTGGAGATGCTGCGCTGGGCCGCGCGTGGCGTCGCCATGGGGCAGGCGCCCGCCGACGTGCAAGCGGTCGCCGACGAGGTGACGAAGACGATCGACGAGGACGGCGCCGTGCCGATCCTGCGCTCCCTGCTCGCATGAGCGCCGACCCGAGCGAGGACACGAACGGAGTGAGGCCCGCAGCGAGGGGAAGAGGCGCGACCAAAGGCATGAGCGCCGACCCGAGCGCGTCGCCGCCGAGCGGCATACTTTTCACCGACAGGTGCACCAAATATGTATGCCTGCCGGCGCGCAGGTATGCCTCTCGGCGAGGGGGTCGCGGTGGCTGAGCCGCAGATCACCTCCCCGTCCAACCCGCGCCTCAAGCAGTGGGCGGGCTTGCGCCGGCGGCGCGCCCGCGAGGCCGCCGGCCGCACGCTGCTCGAGGGGTATGACGAGTTGCGGCTGGCGCTGGACGCCGGCGTGTCGCCGCATACGCTGCTGCACTGCCCCGAGTTGATGCTCGACCCGCCGCGCCAGTCGAAGCTCGTCGACGAGGTCGCGGCGCGCGGCGCCGAAACGATCAGGCTGTCGCGCACGGCCTTCGAGAAGGTCGCCTATCGGGAGGGGGCCGACGGCTTCCTCGCCGTCGTCGACACGATCGAACGCGCTCCCCGACAGCTCGCGCTCCCCTCGTCGCCGCTGCTGCTGGTCGCCGAAGGGGTCGAGAAGCCCGGCAACCTGGGCGCCATGCTGCGCACGGCCGATGCGGCGGGGGTCGATGCGGTCATCGCCGCCGACCCGGTGACCGACTGGGGCAACCCCAACGTCGTGCGCGCCTCCAAGGGCACGGTCTTTTCGGTGCCGGTGGCCGCGACCGGCACCGGCGAGACACTGCACTGGTTGCGGGAGCACGAGGTGCGCCTGATCGCCGCCACGCCCGACACCGAGACGCTGCACACGCAGGCCGACCTGACCGGCGCCGTGGCGGTGGCCGTCGGCACCGAGAAGTATGGGCTGAGTCGAGAGGTGCTCGCGGCGGCTGATGTGTGCGTGCGAATTCCCATGGTGGGTAAGGCGAATTCACTGAATGTGGCCACGTCCGCGGCGATCGTGTTGTATGAGGCGGTGCGCCAGCGGCGGGCTGTCAACCCCTCCGGCGCGTGACCCGGATTACATCTGCGATCGGGCGGGTGGCACGATGCAAACATGCGAGTTGACCACGTGGTGTATGCCGCGGAATCAGACGGACTGATCGCGACGTCCAAGCGCTTGGGTGCAGAGATCGGGGTCGAGCCGGTAGACGGCGGACTGCACCCGCGCTTCGGGACGCGCAACTCCATCATCCCGCTGCTGGACGGGCGATTTGTCGAGGTTGTGGAGGTCCTCGACCACCCAGCATCAGACAAGGCACCCTTCGGTCAGGCCGTGCGCGCCTGCTCCGAGGCCGGCGGCGGATGGGTCGGCTGGGTCGTCGAGGTCGACGACATGACCGAGCCCGAGGGCAAACTCGGCCGGTCGGCCGCACTCGGCAATCGTCACCGGCCCGACGGCATCGAACTCACCTGGAAACAGTTGGGCGTCAAGGGTCTGATGGCCGACCCGCAGGTGCCGTTCTTCATCAAGTGGGACGCGGGTCAGCGTCACCCGTCGAAGGACGGGCCGAGCGACTGCACCCTGAAGGGCCTGAAGATCACCGGCTCACCCGACCGGGTGCGCGACTGGCTCGGACTCTCCGGCACGCCGGGCGTCGACCGCGACGACTGGGAGCCCGACATCGACTTCGACTTCGTGGCCGAGCGCGGCACGCCCGGCCTGATGTCGGTCACCTTCGAGAGCCGCACCAAGGGGACCGTCTCGGTCTGATTCCCTGCCCGAGGAGTCGCTCCGCACACACGAGAGGTCAGTCGGCACACACCGACTGACCTCTCGGCGGATCTATGTGATTTTCGATGAACCCGAGTGACTTCTCGCGTCAGGAGGCGATGGAGTAGCCGGCCTCGTCGACGGCGTCGCTGATGGCTTGAGCCGACACTTCCCCGTCGCTGACGATGTGCACCGGGGAGTCGCCCCCACTCACGAGATCGATGTCGACCTCGCGCACACCGGGCACCTCTTTCAGCTCTTCGGTCACGGCATTCACACAGTGTTCACACGTCATACCGTGCACTCGAATGTCGGTCTGCGCCATGACGGTTGTCTCCTTCGTATCGACGGTCGGGTTTCGCGCGCTGATCAGCTGCGCACCAGGCGGGCGATCGCGGCCGACGCCTCGGTGACCTTCGCATCGGCCGCCTCATCCGATTCGCGCGCCGCGTCGACGACGCAGTGGCCGATGTGGTCTTCGAGCAGGCCGAGACTCACCGACTGCAGGGCCTTCGTGACGGCGCTGACCTGGGTCAGCACGTCGATGCAGTAGGTGTCCTCCTCGACCATCCGCTCCAGCCCGCGGACCTGACCCTCGATGCGCCGCAAGCGCGCGAGGTATTGCTCCTTGGTGCCCGTGTAGCCGGCCATGATGCCTCCTGATGCATGCGTATATCGCGGCCAACAGCATACCCTGGTGGGGTATTCCTGCGAGCAGCAGGGCATTACCCAAACAGGCACTTTCGCCCGAGGCAAGCACGTATACATGCCTATCTCGGGCGAAAGTGCCTGTTTCAGCAGCGATAGGTGCCAGTCACGATGGCGCGGCCCAGTGTCTTGAACGCGAGATTGAACGACACGACGGCGGGAGAGGTGTCGGCGTCGACGCCGAGCGAGTCCTCGCCCACGGCGTGCACGACGAAGAAGTAGCGGTGCACCTGGTCGCCCTCCGGCGGGGCCGCACCCATGAACGCGTGGGCGCCTCCGTCATTGCGACACATGAAGGCTCCGCCGGGCAGACTCGCGCCCTCGGCTCCGGCACCGGTGGCCAGCGACGTGACGTCGGCAGGCAGGTCGACCAACACCCAGTGCCAGAAGCCCGATGGCGTCGGCGCGTCGGGGTCGAAGCAGGTGACGACGAACGACTTGGTGCCCTCCGGGGCACCCGACCAGGCCAGCTGCGGCGAGGTGTTGCCCGCTGCGGCCACCTGATCGTCCTTCAGCGGCTGCCCGTCGGTTACGTCGTCGCTGGTCACCGTGAATGACGGCACGCTCGGCAACAGGTCGTATGGATTGGGGCTGACGGGGCGATCAAGGCTCATGGCCCAACTCTAGTCCGGGCCCCTGAGAGCGCGGCGCAGTCGGCGAGGGGCAGTCGGGGATCTCGTCGTATGCGGAGCGAGTTGCCTATTGACCGGAAAGTCCCCACACAGCTGGTCGAGTAGCTCCGATGCGACGAAGGAGCAAGGAGTGTATCGAGACCTCGTAAGATGCGCTGCCAGGCCAGTTGGCAGCGCCTGCTCGGAGGTCTCGCTCCCCCGCGCGCTTCGCTCTCTGCGGGAGGTGCCCCCATTGCTCGCGCTGGGGCGCTCGCTACTCGACCAGCCATGGTCAGGCCGAGACCGTGGCGCCGGCGGCGCTCGACACCAGCTCGCGGAAGGCCATGACACCCGCGCGGTATGGCGCGACCCGGTCGAGGCGGTCGAGTTCGACGGCACGCATCATCCAGGCGAGAACCGTCGCCGGTGCGCCGTCGACGAAGCGCGCCAGTTCGAGCGGCGGGAGCTGCATGACCCGGCGGCACACGCGGGCGTTCGGCACGAACTCCCTGCGTCGGACCACCTCGAGCAGCCGGTCCACATCGGGCACGGCGTGCACGTTGAGATCGGATTCGACCGTCGGTCGATCGGCGTAGGCCCGGGCGTCGACCAGGTAGACGTGGTCGACGCGGCGCGCTCCCGCCGCCATCAGGCAGGTGTCCATGGCCGCCTCGTGGGTGCCTGTGACGCAGATGTCGTCGAGCGCCACGACGTGGGCGCCGCTCAGATCCACGTCGACAGTCATGCAGCCCCCACCGATCGCGCTCCTGCGAGCGCCGGGTGTCATGCGCGCATAGTCACCCGCGCTGATCCCGTGCCGGCGCACCTCGAACACGTTCACCGGACCGGGCGAGGAGAGCACGTGCGCAAACGGGTGCACGAGAGCGAACGCGGCGGGGGCGACCGCGCCGAACCCCGAGGAGGTCACGTGCAGCGGCGCCCGGCCGTCCCAGCGACCGCTGTGCCGGAAGCACTCGGCCAACCGGGCCCCGAAAGCCTTCGCGTGGCGGGCGTCGCCGTGCTTGAACAAGCTGTATGCCTCGGCCGTGACGGGCCCGTCGTCAGGTAGCGCGCCTCGGTCCAGCCGCACCAGCGCCAGGCGTTCACGCATGGGTCATCTCGCCGTCGACACGGGCCGAACCGTCCTGTGGTCGCCGCGCGAGCGCCTCGTCGAGTGCCGCCATGCCCTCGGGGTAGGCGGCCACGAAGTCGGCGCCGGTGGCCACCGCTCCCTCGTGCAGCCGCCGCACCAGAGACGGTGGGCAGGCACGCAGGAACTGCCGCAGATCCGCGCTGGCGAGGGCACGCTTGAGGAATCGTATGGTCAGCCCGAAGCGGCCGGCCCGCACGGCGGGCAGCAGGTCGAGCACTCCCGTGACCTCGGCGTGGTTGAGCGCCGCCTCGACCTGGGGGCTTGCGGCCAGCCGCGCATCGCATACCGCGACGTATGCCGTGACGAGCCGGGCCGCGCCGGCCCCGGCGAGCGCCGCCAGGATGGTGGACTCGGCCTGGCCGGTCACGCGCACGTCGTCGACCACGACGACATTCGCCCCGTCGATCGGCTCGGTGAGGGCGAAACCGATCCGGGCCAGTTCGGCGCGTCGTTCCTCGTCGGTGGAGGCGGCATAGTCGGTGTGGGTGACGGCGTCCTTGTGCACCTTCACGATGCGCCCGGGCGCGAGCCCACGAGCCCGGCGCTCGGCGTCGACCCGGGTGAGGACGGCCCGGGCGAGATGCCAGCAGCCGGGCGGCACCGCCTTGTAGGCGACCGGGAACACCGGCTCGCGCGGATGCTCCGCCAGGTCGGGGCATTGTGCGAGCAGCGCCTCGGCGAGGTCGGCGGCGAGTGTCTCCACGGCGTCCAGGTCGCCGTGTTTCATCCTCGAATAGGTCTGTGCGTCAAACGGTCTGCCGGTGCGGGCGTCGACCGGGCAGGTCGCGGGCACCGTGAGCCGGTGCGCGGCGACCTGTGTCACCTCGGCTGTCGTGTCGGGGTCCTCGCGAAGTATCGGAGCTGGGGGCACCTCCCGCGTGCGGGGGAGGCACGAGTGGGGAACTTCGTGCGGTGACGTCATCGGGCCCCCTCGATCTGCCGCAGCACGGCCAGTGTGCTCTCTCCGTCGCTGGTGACCAGCGCGCTGCGCATCCCGAATGCGGCCGCACCCTCGACGTCGGCGCGCGGATTGTCACCCACATGTATGACGTCGCGCGGCGACGACGGTTCCGTGAGGTTTTCGCGGATCACCTGCCAGGTCGCGGCGAAGATGCGCGGGTCCGGCTTCGCCCATCCCGTCTCGTTGGAGAAGATGCCGCCGGCCCAATCACCGAACCCCGCGGCGTCGAGCAGTTCGCGCATGAGCCCGCCCGGCAGCATGCCGGTGTTGCTGGTCAGCACGACCGGCATCCGCTTCGCCGCGAGACGCACCGCATCCGGAAGGCCCGCATGCAGCGGCCTCGGCGGATGCTGCAGCGCGAGGGTGCGCTGGCGCGCCAGCAACTCCGGCGCCGCGTCGTCCACCTCGGCGGAGGGCGTCACCCCCAGCCGGTGCAGGGTGAGGCGGATCCGTTCGGCGAAGCCGACGTCGCGCCCCTGCGCCATGCAGACCTCGTCGGCGTCGCGGTCGGCCTGACGCATCGCCCGGTCGAACTCCGCGGCCGCCCGGTCCGCGGCGAACGCCCGGCGCAACAGGTCGTTGCGGGCCGGTTTGAAGGCAGGGTCGCTGCCCAGCAGGGTGCCCCAGATGTCCAGGCTGATGGCGCGGACACCGTCATCCCGCACGGTCGGGCTCCCTAGATCGCGCCGAGCGCGAGGGGCTCGAGGTCGCGGGCGACCCGGCCCTCTCCGGGCTGCCCGATCGCGGTGAACTGCCATCCCTCACCGGCCCTCGAGACCTTGGCCATGACCATCGCGGTATGCGTGCCGGAGCCGGTCAGCTGGTAGCGCACCAGTTCGGTGTCGCCGGCCGCCGAGTCGACCACCCGAACGAACGCGTTCTCGATCTCGCTGAAGTTCTCGCCGCTGAACGAGTTGACGACGAAGACGATGTGCTCGACCTGCGGTGAGACCAGCGGCAGGTCGACGATGATCGACTCGTCGTCGCCCTCACCCTCGCCGGTGAGGTTGTCGCCGGTGTGGTTGACCGACCCGTCCTTGCTGCGCAGGCTGCCGAAATAGACGATGTCGAGCACCCGCCCGCCGCCGATCATGATCGCCGACGCGTCCAGGTCGATGTCCTTCTCGACCTGCTTCGTGCCCCCGAACAGCTTCTTCTTGGTGATGACCTTGACGTCCCAACCGAGCCCCATACGGACCCGGGTCAGCTCCCCACCGTCCTGTTTGGCCAGGTTGACGGTCTGTCCCTTGCCGAGGTTGACGCTCATCGCGCTGCTCCGTTCTCTGCGGTTTCGTTGTCTGATGACGGCCTCGAGGCCGCTGCGGCCTCTCGCCTGCGTTTGGCGACGAGCGAGGTGGCCCACGCCGCGACGATGAATGCGATGCCGATGCCGCCGATGACGGCCTCGCCGAGGTGGAACTTCATGGTCAGCAGCAGCATGACCGCCAGGGCGCCGATCGCCCAGTGCGCGCCGTTCTCGAGATAGACGTATTCGGCCAGGGTGCCCTGCCGCACCAGATAGATGGTCATCGACCGCACGAAGATGGCCCCGACACCCAGGCCCAGCATGATGATGATCGGGTCGGGGGTGATGGCGAACGCGCCGATGACGCCGTCGAAGGAGAACGTCGCATCGAGCACCTCCAGGAAGAGGAACGTCGTGAAGGCGGCCTTACCCGCAAGCAACACGACCTGCCCCGTGCGGCTGGCCTCCTCGAACTCCTCCTCCTTGGCCTCGTCGCGCGCCTCCATCGCACCTGACAGCCCGCCGACGGCCAGATAGAGCACGATGCCGAGCAGGCCGGAGAACAGCACGGTCGACTCGTGCCCGGCCGGCACGATCGTCTCGGCGATCACCAGCATGATCACGCCCGCGATGACCACCGAGAGGGTGTCCATCTTGCCGATCTTCTGCAGCGGCTTCTCCAGCCAGGTCAGCCAGTGGACGTCCTTGTTCTGGTCGAACATGAAGTCCAGGAACAACAGCAGCAGGAACATCCCGCCGAACGCCGCGATGCTCGGGTGCGCCTGGTTCAGGATGTAGCCGTAGGTGCCCGGCGTGTTCGGGTCACCCTTCTCCAGCGCGAGATGCAGCGCCTCGATCGGGCCGATGTGGCCCGAGATGGTGACGATGACGAACGGGAAGATCAGCCGCATCCCGAAGACGGCGATCAGGATGCCGACCGTCAGGAACATGTCCTGCCAGAAGTGGTTGAGCCGCGCCAGGTATTTCGCGTTGACGGCGGCGTTGTCGAAGGAGAAGACGATCTCGACGACGATCAGCACCGCCGTCAGCC
>CAYPQR010000043.1:0-12201 GCA_964412865.1 uncultured Intrasporangiaceae bacterium | reverse complement strand
AGCTGATCCTCGGCGCTCGATTTCTCGGCACTGGCTGGTCGAGTAGGCGAGCGCCTCCCCCTCGCACTCCGTGCTGGGTGGTACCCCCAGCGCGAGCCAATGGGGGCACCTCCCGCACAGAGCGCAGCGCGCGGGGGAGCGAGACCTGCGAGCACACGTTGCCAAACCAGCTTGGCAACGCTTGTTACGAGGTCTCGATACGGTCTCCCCCGCTTCGCTCCTCCGACCTACTCGACCAGCCAGGGTAGGGCTAGCGTTGAGGTGACCGACGGCATACCGGCAAAGGAGTGCTTGTGTCCTACGACAATGTCCTGGTCACCCGAGACGGTGACTTCGCCACGATCACCATGAACCGCCCCGAGCGGCGCAATGCCCTGTCGCGCGCCCACATGCTCGACCTCATCTCCGCCTTCAAGGAGGTGGGCGGCAGCGACGCCCGAGGCATCGTGCTGGGTGGCAACGGCAAGGTGTTCAGTGCCGGCCACGACTTCGCCGACATCGTCGAGGCGGACCTCACGCAGGTGCGTTCGCTGCTCGACACCTGCACCGAATTGATGAATCTCATCCAGTCCGTCCCGCAGCCCGTGGTGGCGCGCGTGCATTCGCTCGCGACGGCCGCGGGCTGCCAGCTGGTCGCGACGTGTGACCTGGCGGTTGCCGCCGAGTCGGCGGGATTCGCTGCTCCGGGCGGCAAGGGCGGCTGGTTCTGCCACACCCCGATGGTCGCGATCGCGCGCGACATCGGACGCAAGCGAGCCAACGAGATGGCCTACTCCGGCGAGGTCATCCCCGCGATGCAGGCTCTGGAGTGGGGCCTGGTCAACCAGGTCGTCCCGGACGAACGACTCGACGATGCCGTGCGCGAACTGCTGGTGCGCGTCACCAAGGGAAGCCGCGGGTCCAAGGCGCTCGGCAAGCAGACGCTGTATGCCCAGGAGTCGATGAGCCAGGACGACGCGTACGCGCTGGCCGTCAAGGTCATGGCCGAGGCGTCGCAGACGCCCGCCGCCCGCGAGGGAATGTCGGCCTTCCTGGAGAAGCGCCGACCCGACTGGCCGGACTGACGATCGCGACGTCGGACTCCCCCGGTCCGTGAGCGATCCGTCGGTATGACCGACAGATCAGGACCCGAGGACGGGGCCGGCGATCACCGCCAGACCCAGGTCCGCGCACGCCGACAGCATTCCCCCGTGCACCTCGGTGGATGCTCCGGGCCGAGTGCTCACGGCCAGATCCGCCAGCCCCTGCACCACCGCGCGGTCGCGCACCATGTCACCCGTGGCGTATGCGCAGTGGCTCGCCGTGACGACCCTGCCGACGGCGTTGAGCAGCGCGGAGGGTCCCTCGAGGTCCGCCAGGACCGGCGCGATCACCGACTCCATCACGCGCGCATACACGTCGGCTCCGACGACTCCCGAGAACCGCGATCCGGCGAAGATGGGCACCGTCAGTGTGAGGGTGTATTCATCGGTGCACAGGAAGTCGACGTATGGCCCGGTGACGTGCCGCCGCCCGTCGGCCCGAGGGCTCTTGAACCACGGCAGCGTCGTGTAGTCGTTGAAACTCTCGCTGTGCGGGTCGATCTCGACCTGCAGCTGCCGGGGCACCCAGGTGCGAGGCGTGTCATAGTCGGACCACCACTGCAGCCAATACTCGCTGTCGTCGAGCACGCCTGCCGCGGCGACGAATCCGGCGCCGACGATCAGCCCGTCGGCGCGACCGAGCGCCGCCTGCGCGAGGGGATCGAGCAGTTTCAGGTCATCCGTCACCGGCCGCGGCCCGTCCAGCACCCGTTCGGCGCACGCGACGAGGTCGCCCAGGTCGGAGAAGAGGCCCTCGACGATGCCCGTCACCCGGCCCACGGTTTCCTCGATCGTCGTCATCGTCCCTCCCTCGGCTCATGGCGCTGCTTCAGATCGCGCTGCAGGGCGAGCACCGACTGGACCGCCGACTGCACGTGGCGCTCGCTGATCCGTCGTGCTTCGTCGGCGTCCTGGTCGGCGATCGCCTGCGAGAGCGCTTCGTGGTCGGCTACGGCCTCACTCACGACGTGCTTCTCACGCAGCGGAAGCCAGATCAACGGGGCGATGTCTCGCTGCAGCGCGATCTCCTCTCTGGTCAGCCGCACCGACTGTGCGGCGGCCGCAACCTCGATGTGAAACATGCCTTCGCTGCGCCTGCGCTCCCTCGCCGTGGTTGCCTTCTGGACCAATTCCGCTGCGCGACAGAGCCGCCCGACATCCTCTGGGTCGGCCCGCTCGGCCGCGAGGGCCGCCGCCATCGAGCCGATAGCGGCATAGTGGTCGCCGAGGTCGCGGATGTCGGAGGCGCTCGCCTGCTGCAGCCGCACCTCGAGGACCCGTCGCGCCGGATCGGCGGGCGCGGTCACGAAGCTTCCACCGTTGCGGCCACGACGCGTCTCGACGAGACCTCGGTGACGCAGCAGGCTGAGCGCGTGACGGATGGTCGTGGGAGAGACCTGGAACCGCTCGGAAAGGTCTGCTTCCGAGGGCAACTGCTCCGCGTCGGGCAGCACGCCGAGCGCGATGGCGTCGCCCAGTGCCCGAGCGACGAGCTCCGGGCGGCTGAACTGGTCGAGCGGCGCGAAGACGGCAGCCCGGCCGACCTGGGACAGCCGCGGCAGCATCATGGCGCCTCCAGATTCCAAGGCCGAGTTCTTAAAGAAGCTTTACTGTAAACCATTGACCGATTACCTATGAAGTTATACGTTTCTTTTCCATCTTCCGGACTCAGGAGAGATGGATGCCCACTCACACCGCTGGATCGGCACCCGCGATCCGGCTGACCGAACTGCGCAAGCACTTCGGTGACACCCGCGCCGTCGACGGCGTCGACCTGACCGTCGCGTCCGGCGAGTTCTTCACGATGCTCGGCCCCTCCGGCTCGGGGAAGACCACCCTGCTGCGCGTCATCGCGGGATTCGAACGCGCCGACTCGGGGCGGATCGAACTGCACGGTGTCGACGTGACCCGCACGCCGCCATACGACCGCGATGTCAACACGGTCTTCCAGGACTACGCGCTCTTCCCGCACATGAACGTGCAGCGCAACGTCGAGTACGGCCTGCGCGTCAAGAAGGTGCCGGGCAAGGAGCGCCGACAGCGGGCCGCCAAGGCACTCGAGATGGTCGGACTCGGCAACCTCGCCGATCGCCAGCCTCGTCAACTGTCGGGAGGCCAGAGGCAGCGGGTCGCGTTGGCCAGAGCGCTCGTCAACGACCCCACCGTCCTCCTGCTCGACGAACCCCTGGGCGCGCTCGATCTCAAGCTGCGCCAGGAGATGCAACTGGAACTCAAACGCATTCAGCGCGAGGCGGGCATCACCTTCATCTACGTCACGCACGACCAGGAGGAGGCCCTGACCATGAGCGATCGCGTCGCGGTCTTCCGCGACGGCCGCATCCAGCAGGTCGGCACGCCGGTCGAGATCTATGAGGCGCCCAACAGCTCATACGTCGCCGACTTCATCGGAGTCTCGAACCGGATGAGCCACAACGGGATCGCGTATGCCGTGCGACCAGAACGCATTACCCTCACCGACAAGACCGCACAGCCTCCGCCGGGGGTGACCACACCTGGCGTGATCGAGGAGATCGTCTATCTCGGCATGGTGACCCGCTGGATCATCCGCCTCGACTCGGGTGAACGGGTCAACGTCGCACGGCAGAACCAGCAGCGCAGCGCGGCAGGCACCACCGGTCACATCGGGGATCCCGTGCAGATCACCTGGGATCCACACCATTCGCAGCAGCTCGATGAACCTGTCCAGCAGGAGGAAGCCCGATGACACAACATCACAAGACGCTCGCGCTGATGAGCGCCCTCGCCCTCTCGATGACCGTGGCCGCCTGCGGTTCCGACTCCGGCGGGTCGGGAGGCTCGGGCGGCGACACGGCCGCCAACGGCACCTCCGGGCTCACCGCGCCCATGCAGAATGCCAAGACTCCCAAGAAGATCGGCGCCGGCGAGGGCAAACTCAACCTCATCGCCTGGGAGGGATATGCCCAGCCGCAGTGGGTGAAGCCGTTCGAGAAGCAGACCGGCTGCCAGGTGCACGCCAAGTACGCCGGATCTTCCAGCGAGATGGTCTCGCTGATGAAGGACGGCGGGGGCGGCGAATACGACCTCGTCTCGGCGTCCGGCGACGCCGGGCTGCGCCTGATCTACAGCGGCGACGTGCGCCCGGTCAACGTCAAGCTGCTGCCGCAGTGGAAGAACCTGCAAGGCTTCCTGCAGTCACCCGACTTCAACACGATCGACGGCAAGCACTACGGCATCTCCTACGAGTTCGGCCCCAACGTGCTGCTCTACAACACCAAGAAACTGGCCAAGGCGCCGACGTCCTGGTCGGTCATCTACGACCAGAAGTACAAGGGCAAGGTCACCGTGCCCAACAACCCGATCCAGATCGCGGATGCCGCGCTGTATCTGTCGAAGGCGAAGCCCGACCTCGGCATCAAGGACCCCTACGAGCTGAACCAGAAGCAATTCGACGCCACCGTCGCCCTGCTGAAGAAGCAACGCCCCTTGATCAAGAAGTATTGGGACCTGGCCTCGCAGGAGATCAACCTGTTCCAGAGCGGCTCGGCCGTCGTGGGCGCTGCCTGGCCCTATGCCACGAACACCCTGAAGGATGCCAAGAAGCCCGTCGACGACACCATCCCCAAGGAGGGCGCGACCGGCTGGGCCGACACGTGGATGCTCGCCTCCAAGGCGCCGCACCCGAACTGCGCCTACGAATACATGAAGTGGGTCACGACGCCGAAGGTGCAGGCGCAGCAGGCGATCTACTTCGGTGAGACACCCGCCAACAAGCTGGCCTGCGACGAGATGGACAAGATCAAGAAGGGAAGCTGCGCGCAATACCACGCGAACGAGCCCGAGTCCTACTTCGACTCGATCAAGTTCTGGAAGACGCCGCTGAAGCAGTGCGGCGGCGGCAAGAACGACTGTATGCCGTTCGCCAAGTGGCAGGCGGCGTGGACGCAGATCACGGGCTGACTCGATGACGACGACCTCCGCGAGGCCGCGCAGCCGGATGACCGCCTCCCTGTGGCGGCATCCCGGCCTGCGCGGCACGCTGACCCTCTCGCCGCCGCTGCTGTGGTTCCTGGTGGTCTATCTCATCTCGCTCGTCGTCATGCTGATCACCGCCTTCTGGACCACGAACCCGCTCACCAACGAGCTCGTCCACACCTGGTCGCTGGCCAATTTCCGTGAGATCCTCACGCCGACCTACCTGACCATCATCGGCCGCACCGTGCTGATGGCGGCAGTGGTCACTCTCACCGACATCGTCGTGGCGTTCCCGATCGCGTATTACATGGCGCGTATCGCATCGTCCCGCACGCGCGGCCTGCTCTTCACGCTGACCGTGCTGCCGCTGTGGGCCAGCTACATTGCGCGCGTGTATGCGTGGATCGTCATCCTGCAGAAGGGCGGCGCGCTCAGCTGGCTCACCAGCAAGATCGGGATCGGCCCGGTCGACATCGCCTACAGCAACGTCGCCATGTGGATCGTCTTCAGCTACATCTGGCTGCCCTACATGATCACGCCGATCTTCAGCGCCCTGGAGCGGATCCCCGGCTCCTACCTCGAGGCATCGGCCGACCTCGGCGCCCGTGGACCGAAGACCCTGCGGCGCGTCATCCTCCCGCTGGCGTTGCCGGGCATCGCAGCCGGATCGATCTTCACGTTCTCGCTGACGCTCGGCGACTTCATCACCCCGATCCTCGTCGGCGGCACCGGATCGAGCTTCATCGGCAACGTCATCTACTCCAACATCGGCGTCGCCGGCAATCTGCCGTTCGCCGCGGCCCTCGCCGTGGTACCCATCGTGATCATGCTGATCTATCTGGTCGGCGCCCGCACGCTCGGTGCCTTCGAGGACGTCGCATGAACACTTCCCCACAAAGTTCTCCGGTCGCAAGCTCCCTCCGATACTTTGCGGGGACCCCGGAAGCCGTACAGCTGGTGAGAGCATGAACGAGTCCCCGCTCACCAAGGCCCTCCTGCGCGTGTGGGTGGCGCTCGTGCTGATCTTCCTGTTCGCGCCGATCATCATCGTCGCCGTCTATGCCTTCAACAGTTCCAACGTGCAGTCGTGGCCGATCCCGGGATTCAGCACCAAGTGGTTCAGCATCGCCTGGCACGACGCGGAGGTGCGCACCGCCCTGTGGCTGTCGGTGAAGGCGGGGATCGTCGCGACCGCCATCTCGCTCGTCCTCGGGTCGCTCGCCGCGTTCGGGGTGCACAAGTTCCGCTTCTTCGGCCGGGAGACCGTGTCCTTCCTGCTGGTGCTCCCCCTCGCCCTGCCCGGCATCATCACCGGTATCGCGCTGAACTCCGCCTTCCGGTTCGCGGGCATCGATCTGTCACTGGCGACGATCATCATCGGCCACGCGACGTTCTGTGTCGTCGTGGTCTACAACAACGTGATCGCCAGGCTTCGCCAGACGTCGGGCTCGCTGGTCGAGGCGTCGATGGACCTGGGTGCCCCGCCCTTCCAGACGTTCCGTCGCATCACGCTGCCGACGCTCAGCACGGCCCTGGTGTCCGGCGGGCTGCTCGCCTTCGCGCTGTCGTTCGACGAGATCATCGTCACGACGTTCACGGCCGGGGCGCAAAACACGCTTCCACTCTGGGTGTTCGGTGCGATCCGGCTGGGGCAGCGGCTCCCGGAGGTCAACGTGGTCATCTTCGTCGTGCTGCTCGTCACGATCATCCCGGTCGCCGCCTCGTCGCGGCTGATGAACAGGGCGGGCATCCGATAGCGGGTCAAGGCATCATGGGGGTATGAGCGCCGTGCCAGTCACCAGCACCTACCGGCTGCAGCTGCACTCCGGCTTCACGTTCGCCGACGCGGCCGCGCAGATCCCCTACTTGAGCCGGCTCGGCGTCTCCCACCTCTACCTCTCACCCATTCTGCAGGCGACCCCCGGGTCGACGCACGGATACGACGTCGTCGATCACGACCGCATCAGCTCCCAGCTCGGCGGCCCCGGCCAGTTCCGGTCGATGGTCGACACGGCGCACGACCATGATCTCGGCGTCATCGTCGACGTGGTGCCCAACCACATGGCCCTCGCGGCGCCCGAGCACCTCAACCGGCCGCTGTGGGCGGTGCTGCGCGATGGTCGTGACGCCGACACGGCCCACTGGTTCGACATCGACTGGAAGGCCGGCGGGGGCCGGCTCGGGCTGCCGGTCCTCGGCACGCCGCTCGATCAGGCCATCACCGACGGCGACCTGCGTCGGGACACCCTGGACGGCGAGCCCGTGCTGCGCTATTTCGACCACGTGTGGCCGCTGACCCTCGGCAGTGAGGACGTCGGCGACATCGCCGACCTGCTGCAACGACAGCACTATCGGCTCGCGTGGTGGCGCGACAAGGACACCACACTCAACTACCGGCGCTTCTTCGAGGTCGACGAACTCATCGCCATCCGAGTCGAATTGCCGGACGTCTTCGATGCAACCCATCGCCTGCTGCTCGACCTGCACCGCCGCGGCCTGATCGACGGCTTCCGCATCGACCATCCCGACGGCCTGGCGGATCCTGCAGGGTATCTGACGCGGCTGACCGATGCGTGCGAGCCGGACACTCCCATCTGGGTCGAGAAGATCCTCGAACGCGGCGAGCGGCTCCCCGACGACTGGCAGTGCCGGGGCACGACCGGGTATGACGCGCTCTCCGCACTGCAGGCGGCGCTGGTCGACCCCGCCGCGACGGAAACCCTCGATCGCACCTGGGCCGCCTGCACCAACGGCGAAACCTATTCGCAGATGGTGGATTCCGCCAAACGTCAGGTCGTGCGATCATCGCTCACCCCCGAGGTCGATCGACTCACCCGTCGCGCACGCGAAGCTCTTCCGGAGCTCGACCCGGAGCGGCTGCGAGAGGCCGTCGTGGAGGTCCTGGTCGCCGGCGAGGTGTACCGCGCATACATCCAGCCCGATCAGCGAGTCGGGGCGGCTGCGGGCGAACGGCTGCGCGCCGCATTCACCGAGGCCGCGCAGAACCGCCCGGACCTGATCCCCGAGATCGACGGCCTGATCCCACTCGCTCTGATCGTCGACGATGACGACGACGCGACGGATTTCGGTGTGCGCCTGCAACAGACATGGGGCCCGGTCATGGCCAAGGGCATCGAGGACACGACGTTCTATCGCTGGCATCGACTCATCGCGTTGAACGAGGTCGGCAGCGACCCCTCGGCACCTGACCCGGAGGTGGACAGTCTCCACCGCTGGTGCGCGTGGGCCCGGCAGCACTGGCCCGAAACCATGACGACCCTGTCCACTCATGACACGAAGCGCAGCGAGGACGTGCGCGCACGCCTGATCGCGGTCGCGGGCGACCCCGACAGATGGCAGAACCTCGCCGATGTGGCCCAGGCCGAAGCTCGCCGGGCGCACGTGGATCCCCCGACGGCACACTTCGTCTGGCAGACGCTGCTCGGCGTCGAGCCGATCGACGCCGAGCGGCTCGCGGACTATCTGCGCAAATCGCTGCGCGAAGCCAAGATCCACACGAGCTGGACGTCGACCGACCAGACGTACGAGCAGCGCGTCATCGACTTCGCGCTGCGTTCGAGAGATTCCGGGCCGCTGCACGACGCGATCCAGGAAGCACTGCTGCTCAACGCCGAGCCGATCCGCGCGACCACACTGTCCGCCAAACTGCTCCAGCTGACGATGGCCGGCGTGCCCGACGTCTATCAGGGCTGCGAGGTCATCCGCCGCGCACTGGTCGATCCCGACAACCGTCGCCCCGTCGACTTCGCCTCGAACGCCTCCCTGCTCAGCACGGTGCAGCATCGCGTCGTGGGCCTCCCCGCCGAGAAGATCCTGGTGACGCACAGGGCCCTCTCCACCCGCCACCGGCTACCGGAAGCCTTCGACCGGCGCTCGAGCTACGAGCCGCTGCGCGCGGAGAGCGAACACGTCATCGGCTTTGTCAGATCGGCCGACTCGCGCGGACTGTCCAAGCTGTTCGACCGCACCGATGCCACGACGGTCGCGGTCGTGGCGACGCGCGCACCGGCCCGCCTCGCCGCGTCCGGCGGCTGGGGTGATCAGCATGTCGAGCTCGAGCCAGGCTCGTGGCACGACGTGCTCACCGGGCGTCGTTACGAGAGCGACGGTCGGGTCCGCTGCCGCGATCTGCTGTCGCGTATGCCGGTGGCGCTGCTGGAGCGCGCACCATGAGCTTTCGCATCTGGGCGCCGCACGCGACACGGGATGTGACGCTGGAGCTGGGCTCGCGCACGATCCCCATGCGCTCCCGGGACGCAGGGTGGTGGGAGGCCCCGGAGCCGCGGATCCCCGGCGACCGCTATGCGGTTCGGATCGACGGAGGGCCACCGCTGCCCGACCCGCGGTCCCTCTCGCAGCCCGACGGGCCGCACGGACGCTCCGAGGTGATCGACCTGCAGCGTCACCAGTGGGGTGACGACCGGTGGCCGGGCGCCGACCTGCACGGCGCCGTGCTCTACGAACTGCACCTCGGCACCTTCACCGCCAAGGGCGACTGCGACGCCGCGATCGACCGGATGGACCACCTGGCCGCCCTCGGCGTCACGATGATCGAGATCATGCCGGTCGCGGCGTTCCCCGGGAGCCGCGGCTGGGGCTACGACGGAGTGTGCCCGTATGCCGTGCACGCGGCATACGGCGGGGCCGAAGGACTGCAGCGCCTCGTCGACGCCTGCCATCGGCGGGACATCGCGGTGTGTCTCGATGTCGTCTACAACCACCTCGGCCCGAGCGGCAACTACCTGGGTGAGTTCGGGCCCTACTTCACCGACCGGTATGCGACGCCCTGGGGCGCCGCAGTCAATCTCGACGGCCCGGGAAGCGACGAGGTCCGGCGCTATTTCCTCGACAACGCCCGGATGTGGCTGCGCGACTTCCATATCGACGCCCTGCGTCTCGATGCGGTGCACGAGCTGCACGACGGGCGGGCGTTGACGTTCCTCGAAGAGCTCGCCTCCGAGGTGGACGCGCTGTCGGGTGAGCTGGGCCGGCCGCTGACGCTCATCGCGGAATCCGACCGCAACGACCCCGCCACGGTCACCGACCGGTCGTCGGGCGGCATCGGCCTTCGCGCGCAGTGGGCCGACGACGTGCACCACAGTGTCCACACGCTGCTGACCGGCGAGACCCAGGGTTACTACGTCGATTTCGCAGGTTTCGCCCTCGGGAAGACGTGGCACACCCCGTTTTTCCACGACGGCACCTGGTCGTCCTTCCGCGGACGGCACCACGGCCGTCCGGTCGACGCGACCAGGACGCCCGGCGACCGCTTCGTCGCCTCGCTGCAGACCCACGATCAGGTGGGCAACCGGGCTGCCGGCGACCGGCTCTCGAATCTGGTGCCGGCCGGACGGCTCGCCTGCGCCGCGGCGATCCTGCTGACGTCGCCCTACACTCCGATGCTCTTCATGGGTGAGGAGTGGGGTGCGAGCACGCCGTGGAAGTACTTCACCGACCATCAGGAGCCGGAGCTGGCACGGGCGGTGTCGGAGGGCCGGCGCGCCGAGTTCGCCGAGCACGGGCTCGGTTCGGACGTCACCGATCCGCAGGATCCCGTCGCGTTGACCGACTCGGTGCTCGACTGGGACGAGATCGACGCCGGGCCCCATGCCGCGCTGCTGCACTGGTATCGCACGCTGATCGCGTTGCGACGCCAGACGCCTGACCTTCATGACGGCGACCTGAGCGGGGCGTCCGCCGAGCTCACCGAGGGCGTGCTGCGCCTGCAGCGCGGCGATCACATCGTCCTCGCCAACCTCGGCGACGACGCGGTCCGCGTTGCCGGGCCTCCGCGCCATACGCCGTGCGCGCAGTGGGGTGCGCAGATCGAGGGCCACGGCGTCATGCTGCCCCCGGACACGGTCGTGATCCTCGCCCCGGACGGACGATCAGGCAGTGGGCTCGGTCGCTGAGTCGACAGTGCCCGACGAGGTGACCAGCTGGAGCGGCTCCTTCATCCCGGCCGCGACGATCAGCGAGACGATCGGCATCAGCACCAGCCCGAGCAGAGCGATCTGCAGGGTCGTGATCGACGCGACCCAGCCGACCACGGGAGCCGCGAGACCGCCGATGCTGACGGCCAGGCCCAGGGTGACGCCGCTCGCGGTGCCGATCCGCGTCGGCAGGTAGTCCTGCCCCAGCGTCACGTGCAGTGAGAAGGGCACGTAGATCGCGAGCGCCGCGAGCGCGATGAAACCGTAGACGGCATAGCCGGGGGCGAGCGCGACACCGGCGAGCGTGGGCACCGTCACGGCATACGAGACGCGGATCACCGGCACCCGGCCCCACCGCGAGGCGAGGTGTCCACCGAGGAGGGTGCCGGTCGCGCCGATGGCGAAGTAGACGACGAGCGCGGCCTCGCCCAGGACGTGGCTGCGGGCGTGCAGGTGGTGCGTGACCCAGAGCGCGAGGAACGTGTTGAGGCCGAAGGTGACGATGGAGCGCATCACCACGACCGTGACCAGTCGGCCGAACTGCCCCCACTGGTCGGTGAGCAGCACGCGAGCGCTCGAATGCAGCCTGCTGGTGACGGTGTTCAGCTTGCGCATGAGTGTCGACAGCACCGCACCGAGGATCACCGCGGGCACGATCAGCAGGGGGCTGCCGGCCAGCCCGAACGTCGCCATGACCGGCGCGACGATGATGGGCCCGAGCGCGAATCCGATGTTGCCGCCGAGCGAGAACCAGCTCATGCCCACGTGGTTGCCGGCGCTGGCGGCCCGGGCGAGGCGAGCCGACTCGGGGTGATAGGCCGCGACCCCCAGGCCGGAGAGGGCGATCGCGCACCAGGTGAGGATGTATGACGAGGACAGCCCGGACAGCGCGATACCGGCCCCCGCGACAGTCATGCCGGCGGGCACGAGCCAGGGCATCGGCCTCCGGTCGGTCAGCACCCCGAAGATCGGTTGCACCACCGATGACAACAGGGTCGCGGCCAGAGTGATCCCGGCCGCCGCGACATACCCGAAGTGCCGCTCTGCGACGAAGAACGGCAGCATCGCAGGCACCGCGCCCTGATAGAAGTCGTCGACGACATGGCTGCCCACGAGCAGGGGCAGCCGCCAGCGACGAGTCCGGGCGATCATGACCCATCGATTGTGTCGCGCCCCCGACCCGAGCAGGCACGGGGCCCAGCTGGTCGAGT
>CAYPQR010000042.1:10507-12388 GCA_964412865.1 uncultured Intrasporangiaceae bacterium | reverse complement strand
CTGCAGCAGACGACATCCTCACGAGACTCGACGACGCCCTCCCCTGGCATCTGGACTTCTACCAGGACCTCCACCGCCATCCCGAGCTCAGCTTCCACGAGATCCGCACGTCCGGCCTGATCGCGGACAGGCTGCGCGACCTGGGGTATGCCGTCACGACCGGGATCGGCCCGACCGGGCTCGTCGGGGTGCTCGCCAACGGCGACGGGCCGGTCGTGCTGGCCCGCGCCGACATGGACGCCCTGCCGGTGAAGGAGGCGACCGGCCTGCCCTACGCGTCGACGGCGACCACGACCGACCAGGAGGGTCACGAGGTGCCGGTCATGCATGCCTGCGGGCACGACATGCACGTCACGTGTCTGCTCGCGGCGGCGCAACTCCTCGCCACTCACACCGACCGGTGGTCGGGCACGTTCATCGCGCTCTTCCAGCCCGCCGAGGAGGTCGGCACCGGCGCCCGCTCGATGATCGACGGCGGGCTCGCCGACGCCATCCCGAAGCCCGACGTGGCGCTCGGTCAACATGTCATGGGGCTGCCCCACGACACTGTGGCGGCCCGGCCGGGTGCTGCCCTCTCTGCCGCCGACAGCATCAAGGTGACCGTCCATGGTCGCGGCACCCACGGGTCCATGCCTCACATGGGCGTCGATCCTGTCCTGCTGGGCAGCTCGATCGTCATGCGTCTCAACGCGATCGTGTCGCGCGAGCTGGCTCCGGGTCAGTTCGGGGTGGTCACGGTCGGCAGCTTCCAGTCGGGCAGGAAGTCCAACGTCATACCGGATCACGCGCAGCTTCTGGTCAATCTGCGATCGTATGACGACGCGACCCGCGCGCAGCTGCGCGCAGCCGTCGAACGCGTCGTCCGTGCGGAATGCGAGGCGTCCGGCTCGCCGAAACCGCCGGACTTCGAATACACCGACCCGTTCCCGATCACCGACAACTCACCGCAGGTCTATGAGAGGGTCTCCGCCGCGTTCGCGAATCACTTCGGCGACAAGGCGATCGAGATGAGTCGCCTCACCGGCAGCGAGGATTTCAGCGACATCCCGAATGCGCTCGGCGCGCCATACCTGTTCTGGATCTGGGGCGGATTCGACCCCGACACGTTCCACCGTGCCGAGGCCGACGGCACGCTCGCGTCGACCATCCCGGGCAATCACGCCAGCACGTTTGCCCCCGTCATGGAGCCCACGATGCGCACCGGCATCCGCGCGATGACGGTGGCGCTGATGAGCTACCTGGCGAGCTGACCCGGTGACATCTCGCCGTACTACCGCGGCGTAGCCCTCGACTCGGAGTGCAAATACTCCCTAGACTGCTGGGAAATACACGTACAGGCGGCGCAGGGGAGGGCGACGTGACCAGCGCACGATCCGAAGGCCGTAGCTCTCACCTGGCGCCAGGGCTGCACTGAGGCCGGATATGACCGCAGTCGACGGCGAAACCCCTTGCCCCCGAGAGCCGCCGGCGTCGAACTCTGAACCCGCGCGCCCACTTCGCGTCATATTGCGATGGGAAGACCTGGCAGCGGCGATGTGCGATCTCGGCGACCGCGACGAGCTGCGGCTGGCAGTCGAAGTGCGCCGAACCTGTTCGCCGCACGTCCCTGAAACAGTGAGCGGCGACGATCGCATCCCTGTGCTCGAACGCCCCGGCAGGACGGCCTACGTCAAGGTCGCCGACATCGACTGGTTCGAGGCCGAGAGCCAGTATGTGCGTCTGCACTGCCGCTCCAGGTCAATGCTCGTGCGCAGCCCGAATCTGTCGATCAGCAGTCTGGCCCGCTCGCTCAACCCCCGCCAGTTCATTCGAGTGCACCGGTCGCACATCGTCAATCTCGACAGCGTCGAGGCGATCGAAGTGGATGGGCGCAACCGGCAC
>CAYPQR010000042.1:0-10407 GCA_964412865.1 uncultured Intrasporangiaceae bacterium | reverse complement strand
CATCGTCAATCTCGACAGCGTCGAGGCGATCGAAGTGGATGGGCGCAACCGGCACATGGTGATCCTGCGCAGCGGGCAGCATGTGCCCGTCAGCCAACAGAACTGGGGGCGGCTGCGCGCACACCTCTCTCACTTCGACTGCGACTGACCCATTTGGCAACGAGAACAGCACTACTCGCAACATGAAACCTGCGGTTCGGGACAAGTCGATGTCGCCGCCCCGGAATCCTGGCTAGCGTCAATCATGTTCCAGCAGCTTCGGTTCCACGCCCCGAGCCTTGGAGCGCCGACCGATCTCCATCCCACTGGGACACCGATCACGCCGATCGGTCCACGCCTCTCAAGGGAGAACGTCATGACCCTCCACCTCTCATACGCGTCCGAACAGTCATCAGGAACGCCCTACTCGCTGACGCTGAAGAACGAGTCGCAGCAGGCATACACGTTCTACGTCTTCCAGAAGGCGCCGGACCAGGAGTCGCAGAACATCTTCTCTCTCGCCTGGTTCGCGAGCCCGTTCAAGATCGTGCCCGACAATCAGATCCAGTTCCACTGGACGATCGACTACAACATGGTCTGGGGAGCGACAGGCGCCCTCGTTCCCGGAGTCGACTTCGTCGCTTCGGGCCACGTCGACGCCGACCCGAGGAGCGCCAACACGTGCGGCTTCACCGTCGATCCGGGCCCGCATCTGACGACACCGGCTGAAGGATCCCCTGCGGGCACCCTGATCATCAACGACGACAACAACGTCCCTGCCGGGGTCTACTCGGTGGGCATCGGGATGTCAGGCGCCGGCACGTTCGCCGTGCAGGCCGGGCCCAACCTGACCCACAAGTTCACACCGACGCCCACCTACTGGATCGGAGCAGGCAACAACATCCAGGTCGGCAAGGTCCTCGACATCGTGACCAGCAACCCGGTCTCAGAAGTGTCGTACCCGCACAACATCTATGACCTGAGCTACACGTTGAACGACCAGAACAAGTGGGAGCCAACGAAGTAGGAGCCGCCTGTCCACCTCCCGAGCCCTGACCGGCCTCGGGAGGTGGACACTCCTGCCAAGGAAGAAGTGGAGACCATGAGTGAACTCATCGTGGGGACGGTTCTGCCCTTCGCCGGCCAGGTCGAGCCCGTTGCCGGCACCGCCAACCGGACATGGACCAACATGCCTTGCGGCCCCCGCCAGGCAGCCGATCCGGGAAAGGCGACCGACGGAGCGGTCCTCCAGGTGGAGCGGGACGGCTGGATGCTGTGCGACGGCCGTTATCTGAGCGTCGCTGCCTACCCGGAACTCCATGCCGTGATCGGCACGATGTACGGCTCGCGGACGTCAGCCGGAGAGGTGCAGTTCGCGATCCCCGACTACCGAGGGGTCTTCCTGCGCGGCTTCGATGCGGGGTCCGGCCTCGACCCGGATGCCGCCGGCCGTATCGCCCCGACGGGCGACCACGTGGCCAATGTCGTCGGCTCGTTGCAGTGCGACGCACTGCAGTCACACACTCATCACTACAAGCACACGCAACCGGCGGCCCTGTCGACTGAGGGGAGCGCCGCAGGCACCTCGGTCACCTCTGCTCCCACGACCGGGCCCGACGAGCCGTGCCGCACCTCCGCGCACGAGACGCGCCCCAAGAACGTGGCCGTGAACTACATCATCAAGTTCCGCTGAGTCAGTCCACGCAGAGACAGAACGGGTGACCGACCGGGTCGAGGAAGACCCGGAAATTCGTGCCCCCCGGCTGGTGCTCGTGCTTGGTCGCACCGAGCTCCAGCACCGCCGCCTCCGCCGCGTCGAGGTCATCGACATGGACGTCGAGGTGCATCTGCTGCGGCAGCTTCTGTCCCGGCCAGTCCGGCGGGGTGTAGTCGCTCACCTCCTGGAAGCTGAAGTGTCCGCCGTCGGCTCCCCGGATGTCGGCCCAGTCGCCGTCGACCTCGACGGTCCAGTCGAGCATGGCGGCATAGAACCGCGCGAGAGCACCGGGGTCCGGGCAGTCGATCGCGAAGTTGGGGTTTCGTGCAATAGCCATGAACGACACCGTATGGCGTATAGCGGACGATCGGCACCCTGATTTGTATGCGAGGGAGTCCTCACCATGGAGGTGGCTACGGTTGAACCCGCACCGACAAGGAGGACCACATGCCAGAGCTACCCGCACGCAGCCGCCTCGTGCAGCAGTGCCTGACCGACGCCGGCATCGAGGGCGCCGTGCGCGAACTGCCGGGGTCCGCACGCACGGCCGTCGACGCCGCGGCCGCGGTCGGCTGCCCGGTGGGCGCGATCGCCTCCAGCCTGATCTTCGAGGCCGACGGCGCGCCGCTGCTCGTCATGACCAGCGGCGCGCACCGGGTCGACACCGCCTACCTCGCCAAGACGCTGGGCATCTCGTCGATCACCAAGGCGAGCGCCGACGACGTCCGTGCGGCGACCGGTCAGGCCATCGGCGGCGTCGCGCCCGTGGGCCACCCGCACCCCATCCGCACCGTCATCGACGAAACACTGCGCGAGTATGACGTGCTGTGGGCCGCGGGAGGCACGCCGCGCACCGTCTTCCCGCTGTCGTTCGACGACCTGGTGCGCATCACCGGCGGGCAGGTGGCGAGGGTCACGCCCTGAGACCCGCCATACCGACTGCATTGGAAAGGAACCCTGTGACACGACTCATCGGGATCGAGGAGCACTGGACGACACCCGGGCTCACCGCGGCGCTGAAGGCGCTGCCCGAACGCGACGAGAGCCTGGCGTTCAACGAGATGGGTGACCATTTCGAGCGCCTCACCGACATCGGCCAGGAGCGCCTTGCCGCGATGGACGAGCAGGGCATCGATCTGCAGATCCTCTCCGTGGCACCGCCCGCGACGGGGCCGCTCGGCGCCGGCACCGCGGTGTCCGTGAGCCGCGACCTCAACGACCTGGCAGCCGAGGCGGTCAGCCGGCATCCCGCCCGCCTACGCGCCATGGCGACCCTGCCGATGGCAGCCCCCGACGCCGTGACCGGCGAGCTCGAACGCGCGAAGAAGCTCGGCTTCGTGGGCGTCATGGTTTACGGCCGCACCGGCGAGACGCCGCTCGACGACCCCCGATACGACGACCTCTTCGCGGCCGCCGAGACCCTTCGCCTGCCGGTGTTCATCCACCCGCAGGTGCCGTCCCGCGCCGTGCGGGCGGCGGCATACTCGGGGCTGGGCGACGCGACCGACCTCGCCTTGTCGACGTATGCCTGGGGCTGGCACCTCGAGGCCGCACTCGCCGCACTGCGCCTCATCGCCCGGGGCACGTTCGACCGGCATCCCGGCCTGCAGATCATCCTCGGCCACTGGGGCGAGCTGCTGCTCTTCTGGCTCGACCGCGCCGACAGCCTCTCGCGCGCCTCGGGCCTGGAACGGAAGGTCTCGGACTACGTGCGCACCAACGTGCACATCACCAGTTCCGGCATGTTCAATCCGGTGCTGCTACGACACGTGCTCGAGGTGACCACGATCGACCGGCTGCTGTTCTCGACCGACTACCCCTTCCAGCACCCGTCACGGGAGGACATCGAGGGGTTCCTGGGCGAGTTCCCGGGCGACAACGAGCGGGAGGCGTTCGCCGCCGGCAACGCCTGTCGGCTCTTCGGCATCGACTGACCGGGGGTCGCCGGACAAGTCGGGAGGACTCGTCGTACAACCGGCCGACGGAAACCCCGAGATGGCGCGCATCGCCCGCGGGTCCGCCGGATGAGTCCTCCCGATTTGTCCGCGATCAGTCAGGTGCGGTCGTAGCCGTCCTCGTCGTCCTGTGGCACATCGATCACCTGGTCGAGGCGGTCGGCGGGGTCGGCCTCGACGTCGGCCACCGACACGACCTGGTCATCGTCGTCGTCCTGCTGCTCGGCCCAGTCGGTGTCCGGCACGTCATCGGACGGTTCGATCTTGAATGACGTCATCGCGAGCCTCCTCGAATCGGACGGTCCACGAGCCGTCGAGCCTGCCGACGACTCGCCTCCATTGTGAGCGACCACGTGCCCGTTTGGCCAGCGCCCGCCCGGTCGGTCGGCGCCCTCGCGGCCGCCCCGCGGCAAGTACCCTGGGCGCCATGAGTGAACCGGGCGAGATGGGCGTCGTCACCGTGCGATTCCAGCTGCACCCCGACGAGTCGGGGTGGCCGGCCGTCGACGTCGAGGAGATCGGCGCCACGCACGCCGGCGGCGACCACTACCGGCTCACCGGCAGCCCCCTGTATGCCTGGGGCGTGGCCCGCGGCGACGTCGTGGAGGCGCTCGCCGACTCCGACGGACTGTTGTGGGCCACCAGCGTCGTGGAGCATTCCGGCCATCTCTCGCTGCGCGTCCTCCCGGAAGCCGAGGGCACGCTCGACACGGACGCGGCCGTCGGATCATTCGCCGCGTTGCGGGTCGAGGGTCGCGCGGCGCGCGACCATGCCGTCGTCGCCCTCGATGTGCCGCCGGAGGCCGACCTCGAAGCGGTCAAGCGGCTTCTCGCCGACGGCGAGCGCGATGGCCGCTGGAGCATCCACGAGGCCCTCGTCTCCGATGAGTGGCGCGCCCTGCCGTGATGACGCCGCCGCCCGCGCCACGGCATACGGCATTGGAGGGGTATGCCGATCCACGGCGCCACCTGCTGCTGACGATCGGCTCCGCCCTGCTCGGCGGCGGCCTCGCCGCCGGCGACGTCGAGGACGAGCTGTGCGGGCTCGGCCCGACCCTGCGTGCGCCCGACGTGCGAGTGGCGGCCTGGCCGACCGGGCTGTTCGTGTCGCTGGGGCGCGACGACCCAGCGGTGTTCGAACCGGTTGGCCCCGCACTGCGATTCGAGCAGACATTCGATGTGATGGATGTCGCTCACGAGGTGCGCACTCGCCGACTCACGTCACGCCAGGCACTCGAGCGGATCGACCGGATCCGCGACGAGCCCGCGAAGTGGCCGGCGTGGGTGGCCGACCTGGGCGCCATACCGGTCGGGCTCGGGCTGTGCCTGCTGTTGCAGCCGGGTGCGGCCAATGTCGTCTTCGCACTGGCCGGTTCGCTGATCGTCTCCGGGCTGATGTCGCTGGTGCGGCACCGGCCCTCGCTTCGCGCGCTGCTGCCGGTGGCCTCGGCGTTCCTGGTCTCGATCGTCGTGCTGCTCGGATACCAGGCCGGGTGGCTCGACGGTCCGCTGCGCACGATCGTGGCGGTGTTGGCCATCCTGCTGCCCGGATCGGCGCTGGTGACAGGGCTTTCCGAGATCGCGTCGGGGTCGGCTGCCGCAGGCACGGCGCGACTGGTGTCGGCGACCGTACACCTGGCGCTGTTCATCATCGGCATGGCGGCGGCCGCGCTCGTCACCCGGACGCCGTACGACGTCCTGGAAAACGTGCAGAGCACCCACCTCGGCTGGTGGGCGCCGTCTCTGGGCGTCGCGCTCGCGACCTTCGGGCTGATCGTCAACGTCTATACCCCGCTGGAACACACCGTTTCGGTGGTGGCCGTCATCGCCTTCACCGCGGCGGTGCAGGTGACGCTCAACCTCGCGGTCGGCGCGGCGGTGGGCGGCCTGGCGGGTGCGCTCGCCGCGGCTCTCGCGGCGACCGGGGTGTCCTGGCTGCCGGGCGGGCCCGCCTGGCGGATCCCCTACGTGCCCGCCTTCCTCATCGTCGCGCCGGGGTCCTTCGGGATGCTCAACGCCGCCCAGGTGGAGGTCGGTTCCACCCAGGGCCTGCTCACCGCGGCCTCGGCGGTCTTCGGCATCGCGATCGGCACTCTCATCGGCACGGTGATCTGCCGCGCCGCCGACCGCGCGAGACGCGACCTGCCGCTGCCCGACCACCCCGACCTGACCACCGACTGGCGCGGCTGACCCGCGCTCCCGCCGACAGGCATACTTCCCGGCCGAGAGGTGCACATTTTTCGTATGCCTGTGGGATGGGATGTATGCCTCTCGGCGCGTCACGCGGGCCAGACCTGGATCTGCTCCGGAGCCAGATCGACGCGGCACCGGTCGCCGGCGAGCAGCTCGATCGGCTCGGTCGTGCGCACCCGCAACTGCGGGCCGCCACCCACCTGGACGATCAGCGCGACCGACGTGCCGAGATCGGCGATGTCGACGACGGTTGCCGCATACGCGCCGTCGGCCGCCACCCGCACCTGCTCCGGGCGCACGCTCCAGAGCACGTCGTCACCTTCGCGCAGTCCGTCGGTCGGCGCCTCGAGCCGCACGCCCCCGCAATGCACGGTCCCCGCTATGCCGGCTCGCCCCGGGTGAAGGTTCTGTATGCCGAGCAGCCGCGCCACCTGCGGCGACGCGGGCCGGCGATAGACCTCCTCACGCGGGCCGGCCTGCAACAGGCGGCCCTCGTCGATGACGAGGATCTCGTCCGCCAGCAGCGCAGCCTCCTCCGGATCGTGCGTCACCAGCAGCGTGGAGAGGCCGCGCTCCTGCTGCAGCCGCCGCACCTCACGCCGTAGCTCGTCGCGCACCGGCGCGTCGAGCGCGGAGAACGGCTCGTCGAGGAGGACCAGGTCGGGGCCGTGGGTGAGCGCCTGCGCGAGGCTGACTCGCTGCCGCTGGCCCCCGGAGAGCTGCCCGGGCAGCCTGTTCTCCAGACCCTCGAGCCGCAACGTGCGGATCCACCAGGCGGCCGCGTTCGGGTCGGCGTCGGTCGCGAAAAGCAACTGCTGCCAGACGGTCTTGCCCGGAAAGAGCCCGTGGCTCTGCGGCAGATAGCCCACCCCTCGCAATTCGGGTGGTATGCCGTCGACCGCGCGCCCGGCATACGTCACGGACCCGACGTCGCCGCCGAGCAGGCCGCCCACCGCGCGCAGGGTGAGGGACTTGCCGGCGCCCGACGGCCCCAGTATCGCGATGCGGTGGCTTCGCGCCGTGTGGGCGACCTGCAACCGGAACGATCCCACCCGGGTGTCGATGTCGAACGCAACGGGCGTCGGCGAGGTCCCCTGCGGGGCAAGCGGTTCGGGCAGTTCCACCTCGGGAGTTCGTCGCCGGAAGCGGTGGATCCTGCTGACCAGCACCACGATGACCGCGGCTCCGAGCGCGAGCGCGGTCGGAGCCTGGGTCGGGGGGATGCCATAGCCGGAGAACTCGACATACGTGAAGATCGGCAGCGAGTGCGGGTTGTACGCCAGGATGGCATTCGCGCCGAATTCGCCCATCGCCCGCAGCCAGGTGAGCAGCATGCCGGCGCGGATGCCGGGCCAGGCGATCGGGATGTCCACCTTGAGGAATCGGTCGAGCGGTCGATGACCCAATGTGGCGGCGAGGTCATCGAGGGCGGGATCGACGGCCTCGAACGCGGAGCGTGTGGCGATGATGAGGAAGGGTGCGGCCACGAAGGTCTGGGCCAGCATGATGCCGACGATCGAGTCGGTCAGGTGGCCGCCGAAGAGCCGGCCCAGCCAGGTGTAGGGCCCGACGACATAGATCAGGATGATGCCGCTCATCAGCGGCGGTAACGCCAGCGGCAGTTGTACGACGACGCCGACGATCGCCGCGAGCCTGCCGCGCGACCTGGCCAGCCAGCTGGCGAGGGGCACGCCGAACGCCAGGATGATCAGCGTCGAGACGGTGGCGCTGATCGCGGAGGTGCGTGCGGCCGACCACAGGCCCGGCGTGCCGAAGCCTCGGTCGTCCGATCCGGCCAGGCGCACCGCGAACGCGCCGATCGGGACCAGCAGGTAGAGGACGAGGATGCCGCCGAGCAGCCCGAGCGTGCCACGCGACGCACGCAGGCTCATGACGAGGGCAGGACGTCCTGCAGCTGTGCCGGCACGTGGCCGGTCGACTTCGCCGGGCTGATGACGTTGTAGCCGTTCTTCTTCAGGTATGCCGCGCCCGAGCTGCCGAGCAGGTATCGCACGAACGCCTTGGCCGCCTTCGGATGCGGCGCATTCTTCAAAATGGTGATCGTGTAGACCGCCTTGAGCTTCTGCCCGGTGAGCGGCACCGTGGGGATCTTCGCGGCGACCGCCTCACTCTTGTAGAAGAACCCGGCGTCGAGCTGCCCCGCCTGGAGTCGCCCGACGAGTGTCTCCTCCGGGTAGACACCCGACTTCGAATTCGCGATCTTGGTGAGCGCGGGCGTCTGCTTCGCCTGGTCCTTGAGTGCCTGCTCGGCGAGCGCACCCTTGGGGTCGGTGACCGGGTCGGTGCGGCCGAGCCGGAAGCCGGACTTCGTGACGACGTTGTACCAGGGCTTCGACTTCAGGTCGGCCGCGAACGTGCTCTTGGAGTTGTAACCGATCACCAGCGGAGACGACGAATAGGTGGCATACCAGGTGACCCAGTTGCCGTTCTTGCTGCCCATGAGGGTCTTGTTGACCGTCGGGTCGGCGCTGATGAAGACGTCGCCCTGATGCACCTTGCCCTTGATCTGCTCGGCGAGGCCGGAGGAGCCGCCGGCGATGCCGGAGAGCGTGTAGCCGGTTGTCTTCTTGAAGCCGGGGCCCACCTGGGACTTCATGAGGTCGACGAGCGACCCGGCATACAACACGTTGACCGGACCCGAGCCCGTGGCGCTCCCCCCGGGCGCCGCGGACGAGGGCTGGTGCCCGGTCTTGCCGGCGGCCGCCGAGGAGGCGCCGGATGAGCCGCATGCGGCGAGCGAGAGGCCCAGCGCGGCGACTGCGACGGTCGCCGCGAGTCGCGAGCGACGAATCGATGGAAGCGTCATGGTCCGAGACTACCTCGTCCGACCCCAAATCTGCGGAGAGATCTCGCGCATTGATCCGCAGATGCGGCAACGATGAGCCGCTTTTTCCGGTATTACAGGATTGGTGATCCATCGCCCGCGGCCACGAGTCGGGCCGGTGGCGCGAATCAGGCCTGCGCTCGTTCGATGATCACGTTGGTCGACTTGATGACGGCCGTCGCAAGGACCCCCGGCTCGAGCCCGAGATCATCCGCGGCCTCTCGACTCATCAGCGACACCACCCGGTGGGGCCCGGCCTGGATCTCGACCTGGGCCATCACGGTGTCCTTCGTCACCTGCGTGACGATGCCCTGCAGGTGGTTGCGCGCGGACGACTCACCGAGCACGTGGTCGTCATGCGGCTCCTTGGCGAGCCGCTGGGCGAATGCGGCGAGTTCCTTGCCCTCGACCACCAGACGCCCACCGTCATCGCGGGTCGTCGCCAGGCGGCCGGCATCCGCCCACCGCCGCACCGTGTCGTCACTGACGCCGAGAAGCGCCGCCACCTCGCTGATCCGGAATCTCACACCGCCACCCTAACCGCGGCCGGCGCCCTGCTCCTCGACGTCGATGATGCGGCGCCAGTCGTCGGCACGGTGGGGATGCAGCCGCGTGCGATCCGGGCCGAACCCGTGCCCGATACCCCACAACACGGCCTGCGACCGGCTGGTCACCCCGATGCGGCGATAACAACTGCGGATGTAGGTCTTGACCGAGTTGATGGACAGGTGCGCCCTCTCGGCGATCTCGGCGTTGCTGAGCCCCTGGGTGATCAAGGCGAGCACCTCGGCCTCGCGGAGGGTCAGCCCCGCATCGCCGCCCGGCCAGCAATCGTCCGCGCCGGCGCCGTCGGCGACACCACGCTCCACGCACCGCTCGCCGCGCTGCACGGCACGCAGCACCTCGATCATCCGGTCGGCCGACGCTCCCTTGCAGAGGTAGCCGCTGGCCCCGTTGGCCAGCGCCGCGTCGACGAGGGCGCGATCGGCATTCCACGAATAGACGACGACCTTGGATACGAGCGGGTTGGCGACGAGTTCGCGCACCTCCGGGCCGTTGCCCTGCGGCGCTGCGAAGGTGTCATAGAGGGCGATGTCGACAGCCTTGTGCACGGACGCGTTGGCGTCCAGCTCGACGATGTCCACCACCTGACGGTAGGGAGCGAGCATCGCTGTCAGGCCGGCGACGATCACCTCGTAGTCGTTGACGATCGCCAACCTCATGACTGCCATGCCTCACAGTACAACTGGGCCCGTTACCACCCAAAAGGGTGAAGACGTCCTGATGCCAACAACATAGAGTCGAGCCGGTAACGCTCGGGGGCCGCCGCGGTGGCGGTCGGGGCGACGGATCCGATGGAGGGAGCGCCGATGGGACTCACCGACAAGGCGAAGAATGCCGCTCAGAAGGCCGCCGGCAAGGCCAAGGAGGCCGCCGGCCGTGCGACCGATGACGAGGAACTGGAGACGGAGGGGAAGGCCGACAAGGCCGAGGGCTCGCTGAAGCAGGCCGGCGAGAATGTGAAGGACACGTTCAAGTAGCGCCTGGACGCACCCGGCGGGGAGAATCGTCGTATCACCGCGCAGAGCCCGGCCACCACCTGCTCTGTTGCGCGACACATCGATCCCTCCCCGCCGGGCGGCGATGACCACTCGCCGACGAGGTATGACGGTCAACCACCGGCGAGCACGACGCCGGCACCGGACCGTGTCCTCGTC